>NZ_JAALEC010000421.1:0-3978 GCF_014145205.1 Dietzia sp. DQ11-44 | reverse complement strand
CGACGGGGCGACGGGGCGACGGGGCGCGTCACTTGTCGACCACGAGCCACCCGCCGTGGTGCTGGTCGACCCGGGTCCGCACACCGGAGGCCCGGCCGTCACCGACAGCCGCGATCCGGGCGGCGAGTGACGCCAGCGTGGGGACGTCGAAGGTCCGGACATGGCCGTACTGCGCCACGGCGACGGTCTCGAAGGGCACGGCGATCACCAGGCGTCTCCGCGCCAGACGGAGTGCGTCGCGGACCATGTCCCAGCCGGCGTCCTCGTCCAGATGCTCGAGGACGTGGACGAGGTAGACGGTGTCCGCGGCGGCCGGGGCCAGTGGGGTCGTCCGGGCGTCGAGGCAGACGGGCGTGGGCCGGGCGGCGCCGACGGGTGCGCAGGTCCGGAGCAACCCGAGGACGGAGGGGTCGAGGTCCACGGCGATGGTCCTGACACCCTCGCGGGCGAGCCGCAGGGACAGGAACCCGAAGCAACACCCGATCTCCACCGCGGAGTCGCCGACCATCTCCGCCACCGCCCGGTCGTGCACCGGGGAGAACGGGCAGACGCCGCTGGCCAGTGCCGAGATCGACGACCGGTAGTAGGCGGACCAGCACTCCTCCCAGCTCGCGTCCCGGCAGGTCACGAGCGCGGTCACGGCCCGGTGGAACTCGTCGACGGTGTGCAGGACCCCGGTGGCGAGCAGGTCGCGGGCCATGGCCGGGATCAGCGCCTCGCTGACCTCGTCGTCGTCGAGGTCGTGCCCGATCCGCACCCGACGGTCGTCGGCGATCACGGTGAACGCCCCGAAGCGCCGGCCCGGTCCGCCCCGGATCGCCGAGATCGTCCGGCTCGTCCCGCGGGTCGCTGTGGTCTCCATGGGGGCAGACGGTAGGGCGAGCGGGAGGTCCGCGGCGAGAGGATTCAGTGGATTCCGGCAGGTCGAACGGGTCCGGCCCTGCCCGGTCGGGCAGTGGCCGCACGCGATCGGCTCGGGCCGGCCCGCGTGCAACGTTGCTGCAACCCCGCCGCGCATAGTGTCCTACATCACAGCGACGACCACGGGGGTCGCGCGGAGGAGAAGGAGGGGCACGATGCCCGTTTTCGCACAGCCCGGCGCCGATGGTTCGGTGATGTCCTACAAGAGCCGCTACGACCATTTCATCGGCGGCGAGTGGGTGGCACCCGTCAAGGGCGAGTACTTCGAGAACGTCACCCCGATCACCGGCCAGGTCTTCTGCGAGGTCGGCCGCGGCACGTCCGAGGACATCGAGGCGGCCCTGGACGCCGCGTGGGCCGCCGCCCCCGGGTGGAACGCCACCTCCGCCGCGGAGCGCTCGCTGGTCCTGCTCCGGATCGCCGACCGGATGGAGGAGAACCTCGAGGCCATCGCGCTGGCCGAGTCGTGGGACAACGGCAAGCCGATCCGCGAGTGCCTGGCCGCCGACATCCCGCTGGCGATCGATCACTTCCGCTACTTCGCCGGCTGCATCCGCGCCCAGGAGGGCGGGATCTCGCAGATCGACGAGGACACGGTGGCGTACCACTTCCACGAGCCGCTCGGCGTGGTCGGACAGATCATCCCGTGGAACTTCCCGGTCCTCATGGCGGTGTGGAAGCTCGCCCCGGCCCTGGCCGCGGGTAACTGCGTGGTGCTCAAGCCCGCCGAGCAGACCCCGGCGTCGATCCTGTTCCTCATGTCCGTGATCGGCGACCTGCTCCCGCCCGGCGTCGTGAACGTGGTCAACGGATTCGGCACCGAGGCCGGCAAGCCGCTGGCCTCCAACCCCCGCATCCGCAAGGTCGCCTTCACCGGTGAGACCACCACCGGACGCCTGATCATGCAGTACGCCTCGGAGAACCTCATCCCGGTGACCCTCGAGTTGGGCGGCAAGAGCCCCAACATCTTCTTCGAGGACGTCATGGACGCCGACGACGACTTCCGTCAGGCCGCGCTCGAGGGCTTCGCGATGTTCGGCCTCAACCAGGGCGAGGTGTGCACGTGCCCGTCACGCGCGCTCGTGCAGAGGTCGGTCTTCGACGAGTTCAGCGAGCTCGCGATCGAGCGCACCAACAAGATCACGCAGGGCAATCCGCTCGACACCGACACGATGCTCGGCGCGCAGGCCTCCAATGACCAGTTGGAGAAGATCCTGTCCTACATCGACATCGGCAAGCAGGAGGGCGCGGACGTCCTCACCGGCGGCGGACGAGCGGAGCTCGAGGGCGATCTCGCGGGCGGCTTCTACGTGCAGCCGACCGTCTTCCGCGGCCACAACAAGATGCGGCTGTTCCAGGAGGAGATCTTCGGGCCCGTGCTCTCCCTGAGCTCGTTCACCGACTTCGACGACGCCATGATGATCGCCAACGACACGCTCTACGGCCTGGGCGCCGGCGTGTGGTCGCGCAACGGCACCACCGCCTACCGGGCCGGTCGCACCATCCAGGCCGGCCGGGTGTGGACCAACACCTACCACCAGTACCCGGCCCACGCGGCGTTCGGCGGCTACAAGCAGTCCGGCATCGGGCGCGAGAACCACCGCATGATGCTCGACCACTACCAGCAGACCAAGTGCCTGCTGGTGAGCTACTCGGGCAAGCCGCAGGGCTTCTTCTGAGCCGCGGCGGATCAGAAGAGGAGGGACCGGTCATGGACGACGTCTGCGGACTCCCCTCGGGCGGGAGCGTGCCCATCGCGGCGCGCGCCCTCCCGCCGGAGGGGGCGCCGCCCGGTCTCCCGCCCCGCGTCGTGGTCACCGAGCCGGCCGTCGACCTCATCCGTGAGCTCGTCGGCCGGCACGGCCCGGTGATGTTCCACCAGTCGGGCGGGTGCTGCGACGGGTCGGCACCCATGTGTTACCCCGTCGGTGAGTTCCGAGTGGGACAGCGCGACGTGCTGGTGGGAGAGGTCGACCTCGGCGCGGACGGTCCGTCCGGAGCCGACCGGTCCGAACCACCGGGCGACGACGACGAGGCGCGCACGCCCTCCTCGTCGTCGTCGACCCGGGTGCGCGTGTGGATCTCGGGCACACAGTTCGAGACCTGGAAGCACACGCAGTTGGTGTTGGACGCCGTCCCGGGCCGGGGCTCGGGGTTCAGTCTCGAGAACCCGACCGGCAGGCGGTTCCTGTCGCGGGCCCGGATGTTCGACGCGGCCGAGCAGGAGGCGTTGGCGGCGTTCCCGCCGCGTACGGGAGCGGACCTGGAGGAGTAGGCGCGGGGGCCGGTCCTGGTGCCGCAGTTGGTGATTCGCGCAGATGAGACGGGGTCCGGCGGTAGCATCGGGACATGGATACCGACCGTCCGGCACCCGTTGATCCCCTCGACGCCGAGGTCGAGTTCCTCACGCCCGGGCTGCGCTCGGATCTGCTCGAGCGGTGGAACGAACCGCGGCGTCGCTACCACAACGAGACGCACCTGCGCGCGGTGCTGCGTGCGGTCGACGCCCTGGAGTCGGACGGCGAGGCGTTCGACGGGACCGCCGTCCGGCTGGCCGCGTGGTTCCACACCGCGGTGTTCGACCCCACTGAGTCGGAGAACAACGACAAGTCGGCGGCGTTCACCGAGAAGGCTCTCGATCCGGCCGCCCCCGTCGGCGAGGTGGCGCGCCTCGTGCGGCTCATGGGCGGGCACCGGGTCGAGGCCGGGGACCTCAACGGCGCGGTCCTGTCCGATGCCGATCTCGCGGTCCTGGGGGCCGACCCGGAGACGTACGACACCTACACGCAGGACGTCCGCCACGAGTTCGCGCACGTGCCGGGCGAGCGGTTCGTGGCCGGGCGGATCGCGTCGCTGGAGGCGCTACTCGAGCGGAGATCGGTCTTCCTCACGCGGGCCGGCCGCGACGCGTGGGAGAAGCAGGCGCACGCCAACCTCAACCGCGAACTCGGACTGCTCAGGGCCGGCGCGTCGGCGTAGTCGCCGGTCCCCCGCGCCCCCGCCGGGCCCCCGCCGGGCCCCGCCCGCAGCCGTCGGGAAGAGCGTTCCGCACACATC
>NZ_JAALEC010000420.1:0-2645 GCF_014145205.1 Dietzia sp. DQ11-44 | reverse complement strand
GCGCCCGCCACCAGCGGCTGACGCCGACCGAGCCCGGCCCAGGCCCGCAGGTCGCTGATCTCGGCACCGTCGGCGTCGCGGACCAGCCCGGCCACCGCGAACACGCCCACCGTGCTGACGGCGTACGCCGCGAGGTAGAACAGCATCGCCGTCGCCCCGGCGGCCTGGACCGCGATCACCCCGGTGAGCAGGAACCCGGCGTGGGCGATGGAGGAGTAGGCCAGGAGCCGCTTGACGTCGTTCTGCGCGACGCCCACGATCGTCCCGACGATCATCGTCAGCGCCGCGATCACCCACAGCACGGGCGCCCAGTCCGCCTCGAGCCCGGGCACCGCGGTGTGGAAGAAGCGCAGGATCGCGCCGAACGCGGCGACCTTGGTGCCGGCGGCCATGAACGCGGTGATCGCGGTGGGCGCGCCCTGGTAGACGTCGGGCGTCCAGGTGTGGAACGGCACGGCGCCGACCTTGAACAGCAGGCCCACCGACATCATGGCCACGCCGATGAGGATCAGCGGGCTGGCGCCCTCGGCCTCCACGACGTCGGCGATCCCCCGGTAGTCCACGGTCCCGGCGTAGCCGTACACCAGCGCGACGCCGTAGACGAAGAACGCCGAGGAGAACGCGCCCAGGAGGAAGTACTTGACCGCGGCCTCCTGCGAGAGCAGCCTTCGGCGCCGGGCCATCCCGCACAGCACGTACAGCGGCAGGGAGAGCACCTCCAACGCGATGAACAGCGTGATCAGGTCGTTCGCCGCGGGGAACAGCATGAGGCCGCCCGTGGCGAACAGCGCGAGCGGGAAGATCTCCGTCTGGGTGAACCCGGCGCGCTCGGCCTCGCGTTCGCCCGAGCCGCCGGGGGCCACGGCGGCCTGGGGCGCGAAGCCCGCGAGCACCTTTCTGCGGGAGGCCGACGGGATCACGGTGCGTTCGCCGATCAGCAGGCCGGCGCCGAGGGCCACGACCACGGTCAGGCCCTGCAGGAACAGCGCCGGGCCGTCGACCGCGACCGCCCCCTCGGCCGTGACGATCCGGGTCCCGGCCAGGAGGACCACCGAGATGAGCGCGGCGGCGAGACCGCCCAGGTAGACGGCCATCTGTGTGCCATAGCGGCGCCGCGCGGGGACGAACGCCTCCACCAGTACGCTGACGATCCCCGCGCCGAACACCACGAGCAGCGGCGCGAGCGATCCGTACGCGATGTCAGGGGTCATCGGGTTCCTCCCACCAGCGCGACGGTGTGGGCGACCGCCGGTTCGATCACGTCCAACGCGGGCTGCGGGTAGAAGCCCAGCACGATCAGCGCCACCACCAGCGGGATCACCACCACGAGTTCCCGGGCGTCGAGATCCGGTGTCCGCGCGAGCCCGGGAGCCGGGGGTCCACCCATCACCCGCTGGTAGGTCCACAGGATGTAGACCGCCGCCAGGACGAACGTGCTCGTGGCGAGCACGGCGGCCACCGGGTACGGGCCGAAGGTCCCTATGAACACCAGGAACTCGCTGACGAACGGGGCCAACCCGGGCAGCGAGAGCGTGGCCAGGCCGGCGATGAGGAACGTCCCGGCCATCACGGGCGCGACCTGCTGGACACCGCCGTAGTAGCCGATCTCCCGGATGCGGTGCCGGTGGACGAGGAACCCGGCCACGAGGAACAACGCGGCCGTGGCGACGCCGTGGTTGACCATGTAGAGCGCCGATCCGGCCGCGGACTGCTCCGTCCTGGCGAAGATGCCCAGGACGATGAACCCGAAGTGGGAGATGGAGGCGTAGGCGATCAGCCGGAGCAGGTCGGTCTGGGCGATGGCCATCACGCCGCCGTAGACGATGCTGATCACCGCCAGCGTGACGAGCACCGGCGCCGCCGTGGCGGCCGCGTCCGGGAACAGCGGCAGGCTGTAGCGCAGCATCGCGAACGTGCCGACCTTGTCCACGACCGCCATCATCAGCACCGCCGAGGCGGGGGTCGCGGCCACGGCCGCGCCGGGCAGCCAGGTGTGGAACGGCCACAGCGGCGCCTTGATCGCGAAGGCCAGGGTGAAGGCCGCGAACATCAGCAGCGCCACGCCGGTCGTGATCTCGAGCCGGCCGTCCGCGACGGCCGCGGTGATGAGGCGGTAGTCGAACGTGCCCGCCCCGATCGATCCGCCGTCCGTCCCGGCGTCCCCCAGCCCGGCGCGGGCGGTGAGCACGTACAGCCCGATCACCGCGACGAGCATGACCAGCCCGCCGAGGAGGTTGTAGATGAGGAACCGCACGGCCGCCGCCGCCCGGTCGGCCCCGCTGGAATCGCTGCGGCCGAAGCCGCCGATGAGGAAGTACAGCGGGATGAGCATGGCCTCGAACGCGACGTAGAACAGCAGCACGTCCAGACTGGTGAACGCCACCAGCGCCAACCCCTGCGTGGCCAGCATCAGCGCCGGGTACGCCTGCGCGCGGCGGCTGTCGGACGCGGCGACGTCGTGCCACCCGGCCAGCAGGAGCAGTGGCATGAGGGCGGCCGTGAGCAGGACCAGCACCAGCGCGATCCCGTCGAGTCCGAGCGTGTAGGAGGCGCCGAAGGCGGGGATCCACGGGTGGGACTCGACGAACTGGTGGGTCTCGCCGCCGGGGTCGAACCCCACCGCGAGCGCGACCGCCACCGCCAGC
>NZ_JAALEC010000419.1:0-3974 GCF_014145205.1 Dietzia sp. DQ11-44 | reverse complement strand
GTCCTCACCGAGCCCGTCCTCACCGAGCCCGTCCTCAACGAGCGTAGAGGGCCATGCGCGGCGCCTGCGCGACCAGCCAGGGGCTGAACGCGAACGGCGTCGCGTCGATGGCCTTGCGCACGTCCTCGGGCCGGGCCCAGTGGTGGGCACACACCTCGTCCGCCCGCGGGGCTAGGTCGGCGCGGATGCGGGCGGTGAACACCGGGCAGATCTCGTTCTCCACGATCCCGGAGTCGTCCACCGCCCGGTACCGGAAGTCCGGCAACGCCGGCTCGATCCCGTCCACGCGCGTCCCGAGTTCCTGTTCCGCCCGTCGCACTATCGCCTCGGCGGGGTCCTCGCCCGGTGCGGGGTGACCACAGAACGAGTTGGTCCACACGCCCGGCCAGGCGCGCTTGTGCAGCGCGCGACGGGTGAGCAGGACGCGGCCCTCCTCGTCGACCACGTGGCACGAGAACGCCAGGTGCAGCGGGGTGTCGGTGGTGTGGACGGTGGCCTTGTCCGCGGTGCCGACGGGCTGGCCGTCCTCCGAGAGGAGGACCACGTACTCGGTGCCCGCGGGAGCGGAGGCGTCGGGGAGGGAGGACATGCCGCCAACCTTAGGCGCTCCGGGCCGGACGGGCCGCCGGGGACTCAGACGGCGAGGTCGCGGGCGATCACCAGTCGCTGGATCTGGTTGGTGCCCTCGAAGATCTGGGTGATCTTGGCCTCGCGCATGTACCGCTCCACGGGGAACTCCCGGGTGTAGCCGACGCCGCCGAGCACCTGGACCGCGTCCGTCGTGACCTTCATCGCCGCGTCCGTGGCGGTGAGCTTGGCGATCGAGGCCTGGCGGGAGTAGGGACGGCCGGCGTCCTTGCGTCGGGCGGCGTCGAGGTACGTGGCGCGGGCGGAGGTCACGGCCGCGGCCATGTCCGCCAGCAGGAAGCCCAGGCCCTGGTGGCCGATGATGGTCTTGCCGAACGCCTCGCGCTCATTGGCGTAGGCGACCGCGTCGTCGAGTGCCCGCTGCGCGATGCCGGTGGCCACCGCGGCGATCCCGAGCCGGCCCGAGTCCAGGGCGGAGAACGCGATGCGCAGTCCGTCGCCCTCGGCGCCCAGGAGACGGGCGGCGTCGACCCGGGCGCCCTCGTAGGCGGCGGTGGTGGTGGGGACGCCGTTCAGGCCCATCTTGTCCTCGGGCTTCCCGAACGTCAGGTTCTCGGTGTCGCGGGGGACCAGGAGACACGAGATGCCGCGGGACCCCTCGCCGGTGCGGACGAAGGTGTTGTACACGTCCGCGATCCCACCGTGCGTGATCCAGGACTTGGTGCCGGTGACCACGAACTCGTCACCCTCACGCTCGGCGCGGCACCGCAGCGCCGCCGCGTCCGACCCGGCCTGTGGCTCCGAGAGCGAATACGCGCCGATCTGCTCGCCGGCGAGCATCCCGGGCAGCCACTCGGCCTTCTGCTCGTCGGAGCCGGCGGTGGCCAGGGGGAAGCAGGACAGACCGTGCACGCTCGTCGCGACGGCGACAGCCGCCCACCGGGCACCGAGCTCCTCCAGCACCTGCAGGTACACCTCGTACGGCTGGTCGCCGCCGCCGAACTCCTCCGGATAGGGCAGCCCCAGCAGGCCCACCTCGCCGAGTTGCGCGAAGAGCCCCTCGGGATAGGTGTGGTTCCGCTCGTGCTCGGCCGCGATCGGCTCGAGCAGCTTGTCCGCGACCGAGCGGGTCATGTCGAGGAGTTCGTACGCCTCGTCGCTGGGGAGCAGTCGGTCGACGGCCATGGGAGTCCTTCCGGGTACGTGCGGGAATCGTCGGGTGGTCCCATTAGAGTGCACGGCTCCGGAGCAGTCGTACCAGCCCCGAAAGCGGGGGTGCCCGTCGGTGGGTGGTGTGCGGCGGGCCTCTGCAGCAGTATCTGCAGACATGTCTGCAGATACGACCGAGACCACGCCGCCCACCGGCACGCCCCTGTCCCCGGACGAGCTCCTGGCGATCTACGACGTCCCCGGTGCGAGTGCGGCGGAGTTCCTGTGCGACCGCCACGACCCCGACGCCGTGGCCTTCACCGTGATCGACGCCGACCTGTCCGGTCGCGACATCACCTACGGCGAGCTGAAGGTCGGGAGCGAGAAGGTGGCCGCCGCCCTGGCGGCCCTCGGTGTGGGCGAGGGGGACCGGGTCGCCACGCTCATGGCCAAGTCCGCGGACCTGGTGTTCACGCTCATGGGGATCTGGCGCCTGGGCGCGGTGCACATGCCGCTGTTCACCGCGTTCGCCTGGCCCGCCATCGAGATGCGGATCACCGGCGGCGACGCCCGGGTGATCGTGTCCGACGCCGACCAGCGGGGGAAGCTCGAGAGCACGTCCGTCCCGGTGGTCGTGGCCGGGCTGGCGGACTGCCCCGGTGCCCGGGAGGGAGACCTCGACCTCGACACGATCGTCGGCGACCAGGAGCCCGGTCGCGGCGCCGCGGTCACCGGACCGGACGCCGGGATGGTGATGCTCTTCACCTCGGGCACCACCGGCACCCCCAAGGGGGTCGTCGTCCCCGTCCGCGCGCTCGCCGCGTTCCACCAGTACATCGAGACCGGTCTGGACGTGCGCGCCGACGACGTGTTCTGGAACGGTGCCGATCCGGGCTGGGCGTACGGCCTCTACTACGGCATCCTCGGTCCGCTGGCGGTGGGCCGCCGCAGCCTGCTCCTCCACGCCCGATACACCCCGGAGTTGGCGTTCGCCGTCCTGCAGTACTACGGGGTCACCAACTTCGCGGCGGCGCCGACGGTCTACCGGACGATGCGCGCCAAGCGCGACATCGCGCCGGACGTGAGGCTCCGCCGGGCCTCCGCCGCCGGTGAGCCGCTCACCCCGGAGGTGATCGAGTGGTCGATCGAGCAGTTCGGTGTCGAGGTCCGGGACCAGTACGGCCAGACCGAGCACGGGATGTTCATCATCAACCCCTGGCACGACTCGCTGCGCGAGGACGTCCGTCCGGGTTCGATGGGCGTGCCGTTGCCGGGCTGGTCCTGCACCGTGCTCGCCGCCGACGCCGACGAGCCCGCCCCCGTGGGCGAGCTGGGCCGCGTGGCGATCGACGTGCCCGCCAGCCCCCTCATGTGGTTCACGGGGTACCACCAGGCCCCGGAGAAGACCGCCGAGCGGTTCAGCCCGGACGGACGCTGGTACTACACCGGCGACGCCGCCAAGCTCGACGCCGACGGCCACTTCTACTTCTCGAGCCGCGACGACGACGTCATCATCATGTCCGGGTACCGCATCGGCCCGTTCGACGTGGAGTCCGTCCTGGCCAAGCACCCCGACGTGCTCGAGTCGGCGGTCATCGGGGTGCCCGACGAGCTGGCCGGCGAGGTGCTGGAGGCGTACGTGGTGCTGCGCGACGGCGTGGAGGGCGGCCCGGAGGCCGAGGCCGGGCTGCAGAAGTGGGTCAAGACGGAGTTCGCGGCCCACGCCTTCCCGCGCAAGGTCCACTTCGTCCGCGAGCTGCCCAAGACCCCGTCGGGCAAGATCCAGCGGTTCCTGCTGCGCAAGGAGCGCGGGGCGAGATAGAGAGCGCGGAGCGGGGCTCCAACCGGGAGTTACGTACGGTCACATAAAGACGGTTCATGGGTCTATGCTCGGCCGATGAAAATCTCGCGAGGAGCGCGCGCCCTCGGCGCCGCCGCGCTGGCCGTCGTCGTCCCCCTCGTGTCCGCCACCGCGGCGGTGCCCGCGGCCGCGAACCCGGTGATCTCCTCCATCGCCCCGGACCCGTCGGTCCAGAGGGGAGCGGACGGCGCCTTCCACGTCTACGCGTCCTCGGACGACTGGTCGGACGGTGCCGGGTACCGGCTCGTCCCGCACTTCCGGTCCTTCGACCTGGTCGAGTGGGAGTACGTGGGGGACGCCTTCGGATCCCGTCCCTCGTGGGCACCGTCGGGGTCGTACCTGTGGGCGCCGGACGTCCACGTCGCCGACGCCGGAG
>NZ_JAALEC010000418.1:0-236 GCF_014145205.1 Dietzia sp. DQ11-44 | reverse complement strand
GACCGGCGGGCCGGCCCCCTGTATCGGGATGGCCACCGCGCCCGGGATCGAGGGCCCGTGGACCCACGGCGGTGCGCCGATCGTCTGCTACGGGGCCGACGCGCCCTATCGGGATCTGGATCCGATGGACCCCGAGGTGGTGTTCACGGCCGACGGCCCGGTCATGTTCATGGGGAACTTCGAGGGGATCCACGCGGTGCGGATGAACCCAGCGGGGACAGCTCTGATCGGCGACC
>NZ_JAALEC010000417.1:0-426 GCF_014145205.1 Dietzia sp. DQ11-44 | reverse complement strand
CCTGGTGGCCGGTACGGGCGTCGAGGCCCCCGCCATCGTCAGCCGCGAGGGCAGGACGCACCTGTTCACCAGTGCTGGACTGTGTTGCAACGGCGAGCAGTCCCAGTACCGGGTGTTGGGTGGCCGCGCCGACGACGTGATGGGCCCGTACTCCGATCGGCAACAGCGCCCGTTGGTGCAGGGGCCGGGTTCCCCGCTGCCCGGCGACGTGATCCTCAAGGGTGACGCCGACTGGGTGGGACCGGGTCACGTCGACGTGACCACCGACGACGCGGGGCAGGACTGGATGCTCTATCACGCCGCCCCCCGCGGCAGCGCCGTGCTCCCCAACGGGGTGCAGCGGAGGTACATGATGCTCGACCGCCTGGACTGGGTCGGCGGGTGGCCCGTGGTCGGGGACGGCACCCCGTCCTCGACCCGGTCCGC
>NZ_JAALEC010000042.1:0-11528 GCF_014145205.1 Dietzia sp. DQ11-44 | reverse complement strand
ACGCCACTTGTTCAGCAGTCTCCTAGACCGTGAAGCCGATCGCCCGGAGCTGTTCCCGGCCGTCGTCCGTGATCATCTGAGGACCCCACGGCGGCATCCACACCCAGTTGAGCTCGAGGTCGTTGGCCAGGTCGGAACCCACCACCGCGCTTCGGGCCTGGTCCTCGATCACGTCGGTCAGCGGGCAGGCCGCGGAGGTCAGCGTCATGTCCACGCGCGCGATGGTGGACCCTTCGGTCTCCCCCGGGCGGACCCAGATGTCGTAGACCAGCCCGAGGTCCACCACGTTGATCCCGAGCTCGGGATCGACCACGTCGCGCATGGCCTCCTCGAGGTCGGCGACCAACGCGAGGTCCTCCTCCGACTGCTCGGGGCGATTGGGGTCGGGGCGGAATTCACCGTTGTAGACGGTGCCCGCCGCGGTCGCGTTCTCCTCCGCCGACGTCGCGTCGTCGACCGACGGGTCGTTGGCCGGGGTCATCTGCTCGGTCATGTCACTCACTCCTGATGCTGTTCGGTCTGTCGGCCGAGAGCGTCCCTGTATGCCATCCAGCCCAGCAGCGCGCACTTGACGCGCGCCGGGTATCGGGACACCCCGGACAGGGCGACGGCGTCGTCGAGGATCTCCTCGTCGCCCTCGTGCTTCCCGCGGGACGAGATCATCTCGTGGAAGGCGTCGTAGGCCTCGAGGGACTCCGACACCGTGCGGCCGACGATGAGGTCGGCCATCATCGAGGTGGACGCCTGGCTGATCGAGCACCCCTGCGCGTCGTAGGACACGTCCTCGATCGTCGACCGGTCGTCGGAGAGTTGCAACCGCAGCGTCAGCTCGTCGCCGCAGGTCGGGTTGACGTGATGCACCTCGGCCCCGAAGGGCTCCCGCAACCCGCTGTGGTGCGGATGTCGGTAGTGGTCCAGGATGACTTCCTGGTACATCTGTTCGAGCTTCACGACCGCGCACCTCCCACTCCGAAGAACTGCTGGGCCCGGCGCAGCGACCGGGCGAGCACCTCGACCTCGTCGAGGGTGTTGTACAGCGCGAACGAGGCCCGGACCGTGGACTGCACGCCCAGTCGGCGGTGCAGCGGCCACGCACAATGATGTCCCACCCGTACCGCGACACCGTCGTCGTCCAGGACCTGGCTCACGTCGTGGGCGTGGACGCCGTCGACCACGAAGGAGACGGCACCGCCCCGCGCGACCATGTCACGGGGACCGACGATCCGGATGCCGGGGATCTGGCCGAGGGCCTCGAGGGTGGCCGCGGTGAGCGACTCCTCGTGACGGGCGACCGTCTCCATCCCCACGCTTTCGAGGTAGCGCACGGCGGCGGCGAGGCCCACGGCCTGCGACACCATCGGCACACCGGCCTCGAACCTCTGGGGCGGGTCGGCGTAGGTCGACTTCTCCATGGTCACGGTGGAGATCATCGATCCGCCCGTGAGCACCGGCGGCATGGCCCGGAGCAGCTCCCGACGTCCGTAGAGCACGCCGATGCCGGTGGGACCGAGCATCTTGTGTCCCGAGAACGCGGCGAAGTCCACCCCGAGTCCGTGGAAGTCCACGGCCATGTGCGGGACGGACTGGCACGCGTCCAACACGACGAGCGCGCCCACCGCCTTCGCGGCCTCGACGACGCGCGCCACGTCGGTCACCGCGCCGGTGACGTTGGACTGATGGGTCAGCGCGACGACCTTGACCGCGTCGGTCAGCCGGAGAGAATCGAGATCGATCCGTCCGTCGTCGGTCACGCCGTACCACTTCAGCGTGGCACCGGTGCGGCGGCACAACTCCTGCCAGGGCACCAGGTTGGCGTGGTGCTCGAGCTCGCTGATCACGACCTCGTCACCCGGGCCCACGGAGTACGGACCGAATCGGTCGTCCCCGAGCGCGAAGGCGACGAGGTTGAGCGCCTCGGTGGCGTTCTTGGTGAACACGAGCTCGTCCACATCGGCCCCGACGAACCCGGCGATCGCGGCGCGCGCGTCCTCGTAGGCGTCGGTGGCCTCCTCGGCCAGTTGGTGTGCGCCCCGGTGGACGGCCGCGTTGGAGCTCAGGAGGAAGTCCCGCTCCGCGTCGAGTACCGGGATCGGGCGCTGCGAGGTCGCCCCGGAATCCAGGTAGACCAGGGGCTTTCCGTCACGGACCGTCCGCTGCAGGATCGGGAAATCCGAGCGGACGGCCGTGATGTCGAGGGTCGAGGTCATGTTCTCCCAGCTGTCCGATCAGGCGTTCGCGGGCGTGAGGTACTTCTCGTACCCCTCGGCCTCGAGCTCGTCCGCCAACTCCGCCCCACCGGAGGCGGCGATCCGGCCGTCCACGAAGACGTGGACGCGGTCGGGCGTGATGTACCGAAGGATGCGGGTGTAGTGCGTGATGAGGAGGATTCCGCCGTTCTCCTCCGACCGGTAGCGGTTCACGCCGTCCGACACCACGCGCAGCGCGTCCACGTCGAGACCGGAGTCGGTCTCGTCGAGCACGGCGATCTTGGGCTTGAGCAGATCCAGCTGGAGGATCTCGTGGCGCTTCTTCTCGCCGCCGGAGAAGCCCTCGTTGACGCTGCGCTCGGAGAAGGCCGGATCGAAGTCGAGGTCGGACATGGCCTCCTTGACCTCCTTGACCCAGTGCCGCAACTTGGGTGCCTCGCCCCGGACCGCGGTGGCCGCGGTGCGCAGGAAGTTGGCGGTCGAGACCCCGGGGATCTCGGTCGGGTACTGCATGGCCAGGAACAGGCCGGCGCGGGCGCGCTCGTCGACCTCCATCGACAGGACGTCCTCGCCGTCGAGCGTGACGGTCCCGCCGGTGACCTCGTACTTGGGGTGGCCGGCGATGACGTAGGCGAGGGTCGACTTGCCGGAGCCGTTGGGGCCCATGATGGCGTGGGTCATCCCCGACTCGATGGTCAGGTCGACGCCCTTGAGGATGTCGACGGTCTCGGCCGAGTCGGCCGTTGCCGCGACGCGGGCGGTCAGGCCCTTGATCTCGAGAATGGTCATTGGTGTGCTCGCAATCTTTGTGAAGTCTTCGGGGGTGGTCTCTCGGGGGTCTGGGATCAGATCCCGGAGGACTGCAGTTCCAGCTCGACGGCCTCGGCGATCCGCTCACGTACCTCCGGCACGCCGATGCGGTTGATCACCTCTCCGAAGAAGCCACGGACGACCAGTCGCCGGGCGACGTCCTCGGCGATACCCCTGGACATGAGGTAGAACAGGTGCTCCTCGTCGAATCGTCCCACCGCGCTGGCGTGGCCGGCGCCGGCGATCTCACCGGTCTCGATCTCGAGGTTCGGCACCGAATCCGCGCGGGCCCCGTCGGTGAGGACGAGGTTGCGGTTCATCTCGTAGGTGTCGGTCCCCTCGGCGGCGGCGCGGATGAGGACCTCGCCGATCCACACGGTGTGGGCGTCGGGCAGGTTCGACGACGCATCGCCCTGCAGAGCGCCCTTGTAGAGGACCCGCGAGGTGCAGTGGGGAACAGAGTGGTCGACGAGCAACCGGTGTTCGATGTGCTGGCCGTCGTCCGCGTAGTACAGACCGTTGATGTTCACCGTGCCCCCGGGGGCCGTGAACGTCGCCAGTGGTGCGATCCGGACGAGTTCGCCACCGAAGGTCACCGCGGTGTAGGTGAGGGTCGAGTCGCGACCGACCTGCAGGTGGTGATTGGCCATGTGCAGCGCGTCGTCATCCCAGTCCTGGATGAGCACCACTTCGAGGTGGGCCGAGTCGCCGACGATGAACTCGACGTTCTCGGCGACCGTCCCCCCGCCGCGCTGGTCCACCACGAAGGTGGCGTTGGCGAACGGCTCCAGGCGGATCTGGGCGTGGCCGTAGGCAAGTTCGCCCTCCCCCGGTCCGTCGACCGTCACGTACACGGGGTCGGCCAGGACGGTCTCCTTGGCCACGGTCAGCACGGTCGCGGTGTCGACGGAGCTGAAGGCCTGCGCCGCGACGCGGTCCCGGGGTGCCCCGGCCTCGCCGATCCGCTTGTCGTCGGTCCCGACGCTCTCGACGGTCAGTCCGTCACGCTCGGCGACGGAGACGAGCAGGTTCCCGGTGGCCGTGACGCGCGATCCGTCGTGGATGCCGCGCAGCCGCTTGAGCGGGGTGAAGCGCCAGATCTCGTCCTTGTGGCTCGGGACCTCGAACGCGCCGACGTCGAAGGAGGAGAACTGGTCGCCCTTGGTGGCGGTGACGGGGACGCCGTAGCGATCCGTCACCGGGGTGGGGCCGGTTCCGGTGGTGGGTGAAGTGGTGTCGGTCATGGCGGTCAGCCCACCGATCCTTCCATCTGGAGTTCGATCAGGCGGTTGAGCTCGAGGGCGTACTCCATGGGGAGCTCCTTGGCGATCGGCTCGACGAATCCGCGCACGATCATGGCCATCGCCTCGTCCTCGGCCAGTCCGCGGCTCATGAGGTAGAACAACTGGTCCTGGCTCACCTTGGAGACGGTGGCCTCGTGACCCAGGGTCACGTCGTTCTCGCGGATGTCGATGTAGGGGTACGTGTCGGACCGGCTGATGTTGTCCACCAGCAGCGCGTCGCACTCGACGTTCGACTTGGATCCCTTCGCACCGGCGTTGATCTGGATCAACCCGCGGTACGCGGAGCGACCGCCGCCTCGCGCCACCGACTTGGAGACGATGTTCGAGGAGGTGTTGGGCGCCAGGTGCAGCATCTTCGAGCCGGTGTCCTGGTGCTGACCCTCCCCCGCGAACGCCACGGAGAGGACCTCGCCCTTGGCGTGCTCGCCGGTGAGCCAGACCGCCGGGTACTTCATGGTCACCTTGGAGCCGATGTTGCCGTCGATCCACTCCATGGTGGCGCCCTCCTCGGCCCGGGCGCGCTTGGTGACGAGGTTGTAGACGTTGTTCGACCAGTTCTGGATGGTCGTGTAGCGGCAGCGGCCGCCCTTCTTGACGACGATCTCGACCACGGCCGAGTGCAGCGAGTCCGACTTGTAGATCGGCGCGGTGCACCCCTCGACGTAGTGCACGTAGGCACCCTCGTCGACGATGATGAGCGTGCGCTCGAACTGGCCCATGTTCTCGGTGTTGATGCGGAAGTAGGCCTGCAGCGGGATGTCCACCTGGACACCCGGCGGGACGTAGATGAACGAGCCGCCCGACCACACCGCGGTGTTGAGGGCGGAGAACTTGTTGTCACCGGCCGGGATCACGGAACCGAAGTACTCCTCGAAGTACTCGGGGTGCTCCTTGAGTGCGGTGTCGGTGTCCATGAAGATGACACCCTGGCTCTCGAGGTCCTCGCGGATCTGGTGGTAGACCACCTCGGACTCGTACTGGGCCGCGACGCCGGCGACCAGACGCTGCTTCTCCGCCTCCGGGATGCCGAGCTTGTCGTACGTGTTCTTGATCTCCTCCGGCAGGTCCTCCCACGAGGTGGCCTGCTTCTCGGTGGACCGCACGAAGTACTTGATGTTGTCGAAGTCGATCCCCGACAGGTCCGAACCCCATCCGGGCATGGGCTTCTTGTAGAACGTCGCCAGCGCCTTGAGTCGCTTGGCGAGCATCCACTCGGACTCGCTCTTCTTGGTGGAGATGTCACGCACCACGGCCTCCGAGAGGCCGCGCTGGGCTGTGGCACCGGCGGAGTCGGAATCGTGCCAACCGTAGTTGTACTGACCGATCGAGGCGATCCGCTCCTCATCGGTGGTCGGCTCGTGCACGGTGACGTCGGCCGTCACCTGATCTGGGGTGATGGTCATCGCACAGTCCTTTCGGGGGTCGGAACCGACGCGTCTGCGCCGGCCGCTGCGGGGATGGTCGCCGCCAGGTCACCGGCGGTCACCATCCCCGTGGGGATGTTCGTGGTGCAGGCGCAGTCTCCGCCGGCGATGGTGGCGAGGCGCTGGACGTGGGTGCCCACGATCTCGGCCACCACCTCCTGCTCGGCCTCGCAGAGTTCCGGGAACTGGGACGCGACGTTCCACACCGGACAGTGGTGCTGGCAGATCTGGAGGCCTGATCCGGCGTCCTCGATCGACGCGGCATATCCCGAATCCGAGAGGGCGACGGCGATGTCCGTCGCCGCACGCTCGACGTCCTGCGGTCCCTCGGCGGGCCGGACGTGTCCGATGACCGAGCGGACGCGCTGGCGGGCGAAGTCCGCGACGGCGGCGGTGCCGCCGACGCGTCGCAGGGCGGACAGGGCCTCCACCGCCAGGTGGTCGTACCCGTGCTGCGCGGACCTGCGGCCCGTCGCGGTGACCTGGAACGCCTTGGCCGGCCGACCGCGGGTGCCGGCCGGGCGGGTCCGGGTGGCCTCGACCTCGCCGGACTCGACCAGTTGGTCCAGATGTCGGCGGACACCGGCAGCGGTCAGCCCGAGCTCTCGTCCGATCTCTACGGCGGTCAGCGCTCCTCGTTCCAGCAGGAGTTCACGGACGGCCGAGCGGGTGTCGGGCCGCGTGCTGCTCTCGTACGCGTGCTGCACGCTCATCTGCCACTCCCTTCCGGCTATGCTCGGTGCGCCCCGTGCGGGACGCACCACCTCATATTACGCAACACTTCCGTGACGGAAATATTCCCACCCCCCCGGTGAGTCCGGCGGTGCCGTCGGAATGTGACCTGCGACACCCACTGTGGAGAGAGGCTGAGGTCAGTGGCACCCAGGTTCCCGGTACGCGGCGCGGGGTCGGTGACCGCCCGACTCCACACCGAGGAACGGTTCACCGGGGCCCCACCGTCGGCTGAACTGGCCCGACTCCGTCGGATCCGCAGGATCGGCACCACCGCGGCCGTCGCGATGGCGGTGGGTGCCCTGGGCGCCGGCGCCCTGCCGGTCCTCCAGAACCCCGTCGCGGGCGAGCGGTTGTTCGGCTTGTGGCTCAGGGTGCAGCAGTCCTCCATGACCGTGGTCATGACCGGGATGGTGGTGGTGACGCTCTGCTGGCTGTTGCTCGCCCCGTACGTCCTCGGCCGGGATCGCCGGGGACGGCTGAGCGGCCGCATCGACAGGGCCACACTCGACCGCATCATCGCGTCGTGGGCGATTCCGCTCGCGCTGGCCCCGCCCATGTTCAGCAAGGACGTCTACAGCTATCTGGCCCAGGGCGCGATCGGCAACACCCTCGACGACCCGTACGCGCTGGGTCCCGTGTCGGCGCTGGGCACCTCCCACGCCTTGACTGTCAACGTCCCGGACATCTGGCGGGACACGCCGAACCAGTACGGCCCCCTGTTCCTCGGCGTGCAGAAGGTGATCCACACGCTCACGGGGGACGACGTGGTGGCCGCCACGATCCTGCACCGGGTGGTCGCCATCATCGGGATCCTCATGCTGGGCTGGGCTGTCCCGCGCTTGGCGGAGTACTGCGGGGTGTCGGACGTGGCGGCGCTCTGGCTGGCGGTGGCCAACCCGCTCGTGCTGTTCCACCTGGTGTCCGGGATCCATTCCGAGTCGCTCATGATGGGGCTGCTGGCCGTCGGGCTCGTGCTGGCCCTCCGCGCGGTGGACTCCCCGGAGTCCGGCCGTCGGACCACGGTTCTCTTCGTCGTGGGGACCGTCCTGGTCACCGGGTCGGCGCTGGTGAAACTGCCCACCGTCGTCGCCCTGGGTTTCGTCGGGATGGCGCTCGCCCGTCGTTGGGGTGGCGGGTATCTCGCCACCGTGCGGGCGGCGCTGGTGATGGTGGTCATCAGCGGTGCCACCACCGGACTGGCCATGCTCGCGACCTCCTCGGGCCTCGGGTGGATCACGAAGCTCGGAGCGGCCACGTCCCTACGCAGCTGGCTCTCACCGCCCACTGCTCTGGGGGTGATCGTCGGCGGGATCGGGCAGTACCTCGGACTGGGTGACCACACCGCCCAGATCCTGGTGATGGTGCAGACCGCGGCGCTCGTGATCGCCGGCGTGTTCACCGTGAGGATGCTGTTCGCGGTCTCCGCCGGGCGGATCGACCCGGTCGGCGGCCTCGGGGTGTCGATGGCGGCCATCGTCCTGTGCTTCCCCGTCGTCCAACCCTGGTACGTCCTGTGGGCGCTGATCCCGCTCGCGGCGTGGGCCTCGCGGATGGAGTTCCGGATCCCCGTCGTGGCGGTCAGCGCCGTGCTCGCCTGCTTCACCCTCCCGCCGGGTGCGGGCCTGCCGCCGTTCGTCACCGTCCAGGCGTGGGTGGCCACCGTCGTGGCCGTGACGGTCCTGCTGATCGCGATGTTCCGCTGGCCGGGGCTGTTGCGCTTCCGGTAGTCGACGCGGCCTAGAATGCTCCCGTGACCTCACGCACCGACTCCCCCGCGCTCCACGTCGAGGGACTCGTCAAGAGGTTCGGGGAGACCACGGCCGTGGCCGGTCTGGACCTCCGACTGGACCGCGGTGAGGTGATGGCGCTCCTCGGTCCCAACGGCGCCGGCAAGACCACCACGGTCGAGGTCTGCGAGGGATTCCTCCGGCCTGACGGTGGATCCCTCCGGGTGCTGGGGTTCGACCCGGTGTCCGACCGTCAGCGGGTCCGCAGCCGGATCGGCATGATGCTGCAGGGCGGCGGGGCGTACCCCGCGGCGCGTGTCGGGGAGATGGTCCGTCTGGTCGCCTCGTACTACGCGGACCCCCTCGACCCGGACTGGCTCCTCGCCGAACTCGGGCTCAGCGACCACGTCTCGACCCCCTACCGGCGTCTGTCCGGCGGCCAGCAGCAGCGACTCTCGCTCGCCATCGCGGTCATCGGCCGACCTGAGCTGGTGTTCCTCGACGAGCCCACCGCAGGTCTCGACGCGCAGTCCCGGCGGGCCGTGTGGGACCTGGTCGGGGCGTTGCGTCGCGACGGTGCCGCCGTCCTGTTGACGACGCACCTCATGGACGAGGCCGCCGCCCTGGCCGACGAGGTCGTGATCATCGACCACGGCCGCCGTGTGGCCGCCGGCTCGCCGGCGGAGCTCGCCCGGGCGGGGACGTCCGAAGGCGTGACCCTGGTCGTCGACGGTGAGGCCTCCCCGGGTCTCCTGAGTGAGGCGATCGGTCCGGACCACACGGTGACGACGGGGTCCGCGGCGGGGGTCCTGGAGGTCCACGGCCCGGTCTCCCCCGAACTCATGACCACCCTCTGTGCCGCGCTCGAGAAGGCCGACGTCCAGCTCACCTCCCTGGCCACCCGCGCCAGGAGCCTCGAAGAGGTATTCCTCGACCTGACCGGACGGGACCTGCGATGACCGACACCCAGACCGGCGCCAACCGCTTCGCGCCGGGCACGTTCGCCCGCCCGTCCGCACCCGCCCCCCTCCTCCGTATGGCCGCGTCGCAGACACGGATGGAGCTGACGCTGTTCCTGCGCAACGGTGAGCAGCTCCTGGTCGCCCTGGTGATCCCCGTGGCCGTGTTGTTCGCGCTCACCGCGATCGAGTTCGGTTCGATCCCACAACCGAGGATCGACTACGCGATCACGGCGGTGTTGACCCTCTCCGTCATGGGTACCGCGTTCACCGGACAGGCGATCGCCGTCGGCTTCGACCGTCGTTACGGCGCGCTGAAGAGACTCGGCGGGACCCCGCTCCCACCGGCCGTCATCATCGGCGGCAAGATCCTCGCCACGCTGATCCTGGTGGCCGGCCAGGCTGTCCTGCTCGGTGCGATCGCGGCCGGGCTCGGCTGGCGCCCCGGAGCGGCCGGGCTGGCGGTGGGCGCGGTGATGATCGCGTTCGGATCGGTCGCGTTCTCCTCGATGGGGCTCCTCCTCGGGGGGACTCTGCGGGCCGAGGTCGTGCTGGCACTGGCCAACCTCATCTGGTTCGTCCTCATCGGCGCGGCCGGGCTGGCGATCGGTGTGGCGGCCCTGCCCGGGTGGCTGCACGACCTCCTCGTCGTCGTCCCGTCGTACGCGCTGACCAGCGCACTGGTCACGGCGATCGACGGAGGGTTCCCCGCCGTGGCGGCCCTGGTCCTGGTCGGGTGGACCGCGGTCTGCGCCGGACTGGCCGTGCGGCACTTCTCCTTCACCTGATCGCGGAGCCGTCTGCGCGCCCGCCTAGAATCGGGGGCGTGACCTCGACTTCGCACGCCCCGAACCCCGGCAGCCATGCCACGAGCGAACCCCCCGGACCGACGGGACCGTTGTCCCGTCTGCCGATGCCGTCGATCCGGCTGCAGAAGGGCCTCGCGCTGGCCAACGTCTTCGCCCAGATCGGCATCATGACCACCGGGGTCACCGTTCGGGTGACCGCCTCGGGGCTGGGCTGCGAGACGTGGCCGCGGTGCAACCAGGACAGTTTCGTGCCCGTCGCCGGCGCCGGACCCGCGATGCACCAGGCCATCGAGTTCGGCAACCGGCTCCTGACCTTCGTGCTGATCGCGATCGCGGCGGCCCTGCTTCTCGCGATCCATCGTGCCGGCCGTCGCCGCGGGCTCAAGGTGCTCGCCTGGGCGATGCCCGCGGGGATCCTGGCGCAGGCGGTGATCGGGGGCATCACGGTCCTGGCCGGCCTGGTGTGGTGGACCGTCGCGCTCCATCTGCTCCCGTCCATGATCCTGGCCTGGCTCGCGGCCGTCCTGTTCGTCCGGATCGGGGAGGCCGACGACGCCCCCGCCCGCCGTGTCCTGCCCCCGCCGTTGTCCTGGCTCATCGTCCTGTCCGCGGTGCTCCTGGCCGGTGTGCTGGTCACCGGCACCATGGTCACCGGGGCCGGGCCCCACGCCGGTGACGCCCGCATCGAGGCCGCCGACCGCCTCCAGATGCCGATCCAGTGGCTGGTCCACTTCCATGCCGAACTGATGGTCGGGTACGTCTGCCTGCTCATCGGTCTGGCGTTCGGCCTTCTCGCGTTGCGCGCCCAGGGACCGGCCATCCGGCGCTGCCTGATCCTCATCGCGATGATCGCGGCACAGGCCGTCGTGGGGATCACCCAGTACCAGCTGGGGGTGCCCGAGGTGCTGGTGGTCCTGCACGTGACGCTGGCGGGGGCCATCACCGCCGTGACCGGCGCACTCTGGGCCTCGGCGGTCATCAGGGACCGGGCGGACGGGAGTCCGCGGCCCGCGTAGTCCGACCGGCGGCAGGGCCCGCCTGACGCGAATGCGGAACGGCCCCGCCGTGGCGGGGCCGTTCTCGTCCTACCGGGGTCTCAGAGCAGGGATCCGGAGCCGGCCATGCGCTTCCAGTGGCCCGCGGGCACATCGGTATGGGAGACCAGTTCACGGGTCCAGTCCGAACCGGTGAGCCCGGGAACCGAATCGCGCACGGCCTCGGCCTCGGCGAGGGTGTCGACCATGTAGTCGTCCATGACCCCGTCGGCGCCCACGAACGTCAGACGGATCCCCGTCCGACCGGTGGGCTGCAGGACGAGATCGGCCGCGCCGCCATGGCGGGCGAGGAACTTCTTGACGAACTTCACGGCGCCCGGGGGCGGTGTCGGGCCCGCCGGAACGCGCTCGACCTTGATGGGATCGATCTTCTCCGACGGCGCCTTCTCCGCCGCCTGCTTCTCGACCGACTTGTCCTCGGCGGCCGGCTCGTCCGCCGGAGGAGTCGCGGCGGGCTGGGACGCGGCAGGGGCGTCGGCGGGCCGGGAGGCGGCGGAG
>NZ_JAALEC010000416.1:0-4861 GCF_014145205.1 Dietzia sp. DQ11-44 | reverse complement strand
ACGCGCCGTAGCCGTGGTGTGACGGTCGACGAAGCGCGTCGGGTCCTGCCCCCCGAGCGCGGCCAGAGCGGCACGGGCGGCCCGGAGTGCCGCCTCCACGTCGTCCTCGCAGCCGACGAGCGGGGACACGCCGGCGTCGAGCAGTCGGTCCTGCAGATCCCGGAGGTCGTGCCGGCGCAGGGTCGCGTAGTCGACGAGGTTCAGGGCGCCCCCACGGTGGGTCGGGTCCACCCGCTCCATGTCCCGTGCCCGTCCGGCACGGCCGGGGCCGAGGTCTCCCAGGAGGGAATCGAGTTCGCGGGTCAGGTCGGAGTACACCCGCCCAGTCTCGCCGTCGGACGCCCGTCGGAACGCCCTGGAACCGAGGTGGAACGGCGAATTCACCTGCCGGACACCCCGTGGGGGTGACGGACCGGCTCTGAGACTGTAGGGTTCTGCTCAGTAGTTGAAAACGTACGTTGTATTTCTGTAGATCCACCGTTCTTGCGAGAGAACGATGCGGCACCGCAGGGAAACACACAGCACGCTCTCTGCTGCATCATCTGGTACTCCGACAAGCGGAGTGCCGACTCTCGAAAGGACGCCAATATGGCTACCGGCACCGTGAAGTGGTTCAACGCTGACAAGGGCTTCGGCTTCATCGCCCCCGACGACGGCTCCGCCGACGTCTTCGCGCACTTCTCCGCCATCCAGGGCTCGGGCTACCGCTCGCTCGAGGAGAACCAGCAGGTCTCCTTCGACGTCGCGCAGGGCGCCAAGGGCCTGCAGGCGGAGAACATCACCCCGATGTGATCTGACGTCAGAGAGATCTGACGCCGCATCGACGTGAAGGGCCCGGCCCGGGAGAGATCCCGGCCGGGCCCTTCCGCATGTCCCGAGCACACACCCGCTGACGGGACCGCCTCCCCACCACAGGGTGTGTCTGCCATCCGCCTCTGCTCCCCGTCATCCGCGCGCGCGGATGCCATCCGCCCCTGGCAATGAACAGCGGCCCGCCCCACGGCTCACGCCGGAGTTCATGCCCGGGAGCGGATCTCGCCGAGGCGATCATCCGCGGGAGCGCCTGCCGCAGCCGAGGGGGCGAGCGGGGACGGCAGGGGCAGGTGCGGGGCGGAAAGGGCCGAGAAGGCCGGCTCCCCGGGACCTCAGATCGGGCAGGCCACGCCGCTACGGACGTGGCAGTCGTAACCGCCGGGGTTCTTGACCAGGTACTGCTGGTGATAGTCCTCGGCGTAGGCGAACTCGCCGGACCGGACCTCTCCGAACATCCCGAACTCGGTGGTCAGGGGCCCGCGGCCGGCCGCGTCCAGTTCCTTCTCATAGGCGGCCCCCAGTCGACGGGCCGTCTCCAGTTGCGCGGTCGTGGTGGCGAACACCGCGGACCTGTACTGCGTCCCCATGTCGTTGCCCTGCCTCATGCCCTGGGTCGGGTCGTGCCACTCGAAGAACGTGGCGAGCAGTCGCTCGACCGGCAACACCTCGGGGTCGAACACCACCAGGACGGCCTCGGTGTGGCCCGTCGCCCCCGTGCAGGTCTCCTCGTAGGTGGGATTGGGTGTCCACCCGCCCGCGTAGCCGACGGCCGTGGTCCACACCCCCTCGAGCTGCCAGAGGATCTTCTCCGCACCCCAGAAGCAGCCCATCCCCAGCGCCATCGTCTCGTACCCCTCGGGGAACGGCGGCACCATCGGGTTGCCGGTGACGATGTTGGTCGGCGCCACGGCGACCGGTTCGGATCTGCCCGGCAGAGCCGAGTCGGCGTCGATCACCTCGGTCGCCGTGCGCATCGTCGATTGTCTGATCGCGTCCTGTAGCCAGCCCATGGAGCCAGGGTAACCCCGCGGCGGCCGCGTGATCCGGACGTGATGTGACGAACACCATAGTTCGCGATAGGGTGGGCCGCAGATCGACCAGTGGGGAGCTCGACGTGACCGCTTCAAAGCCCGCCGCACAGCAGCTGCACGACATTCTCGACCGCGGCTCGTCCCAGCCCTTCGAGGGGTCGGGGTGCAGTGACCACGTCAGTCACCGGAACCTCGCCGTCAGCGTCCTCACCGCCGCCCTGCTGCTCCTCGCACTCATCGCGATCCTCGCCGTCTGATCGGCGGCCACCCCGTCACGCCAAGCCCTCGCGAGCGACCCTGACCAGTAGCGGAGCCCATGGCGCGCACTGGTCTTCCGGGAGTTGCGCGACGCCCCGGACCTCGGCGGACGTCAGCCAGCGGGCCTCGGCGATCTCCGCCCGGGGCTCCATGTCCTGTTCCGTCTCCGCGGCGAACACCTCGGAGACCAGCCTGAACCCGGGCTCGTTCGCCGTCGCGGTGTCGAACCGCCCGAGCGGGGTCAGGAGTTCCGGGGCGATCGTCAACCCCAGTTCCTCCCCGAGCTCGCGGACCGCGCAGGCCAGCGGGGACTCCCCCGGCTCCCACTTGCCTCCGGGGAGCATGAAGCGGTCCGTGCCCGTCTTGCGCACGGTCACCACGGCCCCGTCCGGCCGGGTCAGGACCACCGCGGAGACGGAGATGACGCGGACAGGGGTCGAACCGGAATGATCCACGCCTCCGATCATGGCAGGTCGGGCGGGTACCCACGGAGCCGCTGCGCCGGTGGCCGACACCGCCGGTGTGCGATCACTATGGTGGGAACCGGACGTCGTGACGGGCGCCATGGGCAGGTCCCACGCGCAGCCCGTCACCCAACTGAGAGGACTCACCACTATGGCCGAGTACGTTCTTCCCGACCTCGCCTACGACTACGGCGCGCTGGAGCCGCACATCTCCGCCGAGATCATGGAGCTCCACCACTCCAAGCACCACGCCACCTACGTCAAGGGCGCCAACGACGCGCTCGAGCAGCTCGCCGCCGCGCGCGAGGACGGCACCATCTCCACCAAGGCTCCGCTGCTCAGCAAGAACCTGGCCTTCCACCTCGGTGGCCACACCAACCACTCGGTGTTCTGGCAGAACATGTCGCCCGACGGGGGCGACAAGCCGGAGGGCGAGCTGGCCTCCGCGATCGACGCCGAGTTCGGTTCGTTCGACAAGTTCCAGGCCCACTTCAACGCCGCCGCCACCACCCTGCAGGGGTCCGGCTGGGCGGTCCTGGGCTGGGACCACATCGGACAGCGCCTGATCATCCAGCAGCTGACCGACCAGCAGGGCAACATCTCGATCAACATGACCCCGCTGCTCATGCTGGACATGTGGGAGCACGCCTTCTACCTCCAGTACAAGAACGTCAAGCCGGACTACGTCAAGGCCTGGTGGAACGTCGTGAACTGGGCGGACGTCGCCGAGCGCTACGCCGCCGCCAAGAGCTGACCACCCCCATCCGACGAACGGGCCCCCGTGCAGCCGCGCGGGGGCCCGTCCTCGTTCACAGGGGTGCCCGTCCTCGTCGCCCGGGTACCCGTCCTCGTCCACCCGGGGCCCTCCCCGGTCAAGCGTCCAGTTGGGTACTCTGACGTCCCATGAGGTGACCAAGGTCACCAGCCGCCCGAGCACCCTGGGAGCCCGATGCCGATGTCTCACCACGTCACCGACCGCCACGGAGCCGGTCATCGCGGCATCCGGCGCCGCACCGTCCTCGGTGGGGCCGCCGCCCTCGGCAGTGTGGTCGCACTGCACTCCGTCCTGCCCGCGGTCGCGCCCGCGCAGGCCACCCGCATGTACGTGGGGCGGGGCATCGGCGACATGACCGGGGAATCCCTCGGGGCCGGGATGAACGGGTATGCCGACACCGAGCAGCACTCCGGGGGTCTGCATCTGCGGCAGCGGGCCCGGGCGTTCGTCTTCGCCGACTCGCCGTCGTCACCCAGGTTCGTCCACGTGACCGCCGAGATCGGGCTGATCTTCCAGTCCATCCAACAGGAGGTCCTGCGACGCCTGTCCGCGGAGTTCGGCGACACCTATCACGAGGGGAACGTGGTCATCACGGCCACGCACACCCACGCCGCACCCGGCGGGACGTCCGGTCACCCGATGGTCGACCTGTCGATGCTCGGGTTCCGGCCCGTCACCTTCGACGCCAACTGCGCCGGGATCGTCGACGCCGTCAGAATGGCGCACCACGACCTCGCCCCGTCGAGCGTCGGGGTCACCACGGGCCACCTGTACGACGCGGGGGTCAACCGCTCCCGCGGCTCGTTCGACCGGGACACCGCCGACGAACGCGCGCACTTCCCCACCGGCATCGACCCCCGGTCACAGTCCCTGCAGATCACCAGGGGTGAACGGCTCGTCGGGGTGATCAACTGGTTCGCCTCGCACGCCACCTCCATGACCGCCGCCAACGCACTCTCCTCCTCGGACAACAAGGGGTACGCCGCCTGGTACTGGGAGCGCGAGGCCGCGGGCCAGGACTACCTGGCCGGCGGCACCCCGGCACTGGTGACCGCCTTCGCTCAGACCAACCCCGGCGACGTCAGCCCCAACCTCGACCTCGAACCCGGTCGGGGGCCGACGCCGGACGAGTGGCTCAACACCCGTATCAACGGCGAGCGTCAGTTCGCCGCCGCGCGCGACCAGGTGGGCCGGAACGTCCGCCCGCTCGGTGGCGGGATCGACGTCCGCCACCGCTGGGTCGACATGTCGGCGGTCGACGTGCGGCCGGAGTTCACCGGCGACGGCCGCACACACCGGACCGCGGTGGCGGCCCTCGGCGCGGCGTTCGCCGCCGGCAGCCAGGAGGACGGCGGGGGCGCCGAGGAGCTGCCCTTCAACGAGGGTGACCGGGGCGGGAACCCGGAGGTCAGAGCCATCTCCGAGCTCGTGATCCCCGCCTGGCTACGAGAGGCGCACGGCGCCAAGGACGTGCTGCTTCCCGTCGGTCTTGTGCCGCACGCCATCCAACGCGTGTACCC
>NZ_JAALEC010000415.1:0-1644 GCF_014145205.1 Dietzia sp. DQ11-44 | reverse complement strand
CGAGCCGACCGTCGTGGCGGGCCTGCGCCTGCGCCGCACCCTGGCGGCCGAACTCGCCGTCCCCGAGGACCACATCACCGTGCAGGGGTACTCCAACGCCTACGGGCACTACGTCACGACCCCGGAGGAGTACTCGGCCCAGAACTACGAGGGCGGCGCCACCGCGTTCGGCCCGTGGACGCTGCCCGCCATCCAACAGGTGGCCGCCGACCTGGCGCGCTCGATGCGGTCGGGATCCCCCCTGGACCCGGGCGCCTCCGAACGAGACCTCACCGGGCAGATCCCCGTCTCCCCCCTGGGCAACCCGCTCGTGGACACCCCGGCGCCGCTGCGGAACTTCGGTGACGTGCTGGACCCGCCCCTGCCCGGGTACCGGGTGGGGCAGCGGGTCGTGGTCCGGTTCTGCGGCACGAACCCCAACTCCGACCTGCGGCGGGGTGACACCTACCTGGCCGTGGAGCGCCGGGACGGCGGACGGTGGATCCGGGTCCACGACGACGGCGACTGGTCCACGATGATCGTGTTCGAGGGCCTGCTCACCGTGACCAACGCCCTCATCACCTGGGACATCCCTCCGGGGACACCGGCCGGCGAATACCGGGTGGTGTACACCGCCTCCGGTCGGGGCATCGACGGCCGACTGTTCCCCGTGCGGGGGGAGAGCCCGGCCTTCGACGTGCGCTGAACACGGTTCTGGAACACTGGGCCGGTAAGTGCTTGCACCTCCTAGTGCTCGCCTCCTAGAGAGAAAGGACATCGCCCGTGGACATCAAGGGTGCTTCCGTCATCGTCACCGGTGCCGCCTCCGGCCTGGGCAACGCCACCGCGCGCTCGTTCGCAGAGAAGGGCGCGATCGTCTTCGGCCTCGACCTCCAGCAGTCCATCGACAAGGCCGTCGAGCAGGGCATCGACGAGGGGATCACCCTCCTCCCCGCCGATGTGACCAGCGAGGACGACGTCAAGGCCGCCATCGCCAAGGCCACCGAGGCCGCCCCGCTGCGCGTCGTGGTCAACTGCGCGGGCATCGCCCCGGCCGCCCGCATCGTCTCCAAGAAGGGCGTGCACGCCCTGGACCTGTTCCAGACCTGCATCTCGGTCAACCTGGTCGGCACGTTCAACGTGCTGCGGCTCGCCGCCGAGGCCATGTCCACCCAGGACACGGTCGACGAGGACGGCCAGCGCGGCGTCATCATCAACACCGCCTCCGTGGCCGCCTACGAGGGCCAGGTCGGCCAGATCGCCTACGCCGCGTCCAAGGGCGGCGTGTACTCGATGGGCATCTGCGCGGCTCGCGACCTCGCCCAGTTCGGTATCCGGGTCAACACCATCGCCCCGGGGACCATCGAGACGCCGATGTTGCGTGGCCTGACCGAGGAGTTCCAGAAGACCCTCGAGGCCTCCATCCCGTTCCCGTCCCGCCTCGGCCGCCCGTCGGACTACGCGCAGCTGGCAGGCGCGATCGTCGAGCAGGACTACCTCAACGGCGAGAGCTTCCGTATGGACGGCGCCCTCCGCATGGCGCCGCGCTGATCCGAGCAGATGCGCGAAAGGCCCGCCCCCAGCGGGGGCGGGCCTTTCCCGTGTGCAGCGACGCGAGGTGGACGCGCGAGGCTCAGCCGCGACCGTTCGGGGTGTCCGGGCCCG
>NZ_JAALEC010000414.1:0-5265 GCF_014145205.1 Dietzia sp. DQ11-44 | reverse complement strand
TGGGAGCCGGTCGATGATCGCACCGTCGACCGGCACCGGGGTCCCACCGACACCGAGGACCGCTGCGGTCTCCGGGTCGGGGATGTCGAAGCGCACGCCCGTATCGGCGACGATCGTCGTCACCGCACCGCGGGTTGACGTGCCTCGTCCGACCGCGGTCACCAGAAGGCCTCCACCGGGTACGCCCAGCACGTCGATCGCCGGCCCGCCCCCGTCCGCGCCGGCCACCGGACGCGCCTGTGCGGCCGACGGAGCCGGAGCGCCTGCGACAACGGTCACCCGCCGGCCCACTGACCCCTCCCTGCCCGCATCGCGAACGCACAGCACCGGGGAGTCACCGGTCGAGAGGACCGAGGGACGATCCGCTGGGAAGGCATCCACGTTCAGCGCCACCGAGCGCGGGACGCCCATCCGGTCGGGATCCACGGACACGACCGCACCCACCGTCGTCGTCGAACGGATGACGTCGGCCACCACCGGACCGACCTCCTGGACACCATCTGCCAGGGCGACGTAGGTCTCCCTGCCCGAGGCGGTGTCCACCGTGAACACCTGCCCGATCCGCAATGAGTCGAGACCGTAGTCCACCGGCCTGCCGGCCAGATCGATCTCCGGTCGCACCACCGGATCGACCTCCGGCAGCGGGTCGATCAACGCCGCGGTGACCGGCCGCGGCTCGACGCCGCCCAGTCCGAGGATCGCCAGCAGGTCGCCGTCCGACAAGTCGATTCTCGAGCGGGTCCCGTCCCGCAGCAGCCAGCCCCTGCCGTCCTGGTCGGCCAGGACGATCTCGTCGCCGGTGGTGTCACGCCCGGGTCCCGCCGCCCCGTCACGGGCGACGACACTCGTCGAGACGATCCGGGGGCGACCGCGATCGACGTCGGCGATCTCGTCGCACACGGTCCACGAGACCGCCGCGGCCCCGTCCTCGTCGCGCGGTGCCGGCAGCGCGGACGGCGCTCCGGGGATCCCGATCAGTCCTCCGCGACGCGTCTGGGCGATGTCCGAGTCCCGCACAGTGGTGGGGTCGGCGGGCTGACCCGTCACCAGACGGGCGGACGCGAGGTTGAACACCGGGTGGACGGTGTCGCCGGCGCGGACATACATCTGGCCGGAGTCCCGGCCCACCATCACCACGGCGCGATCGACATCGGGCGTCGGATCGAGGAGGGCCAGGACCGCCGCACCGACGCAACCGAGGACGGCGGCGACCGCACCCAGCATGAGTCCCGTCGACTGTCGCCTGAGTGGATCGTGGAGCATCCGGACGTCGCGGACGGCCACCGCGTGTCGGGCCCGCCGGGACAGGAAACGGTGCCCGTCGACCTGCGCCCTGGTCGTCGGCTTCAGCGGCACGAACGGGCTCCTTCCCACGGATGTGACGCCCCGCGACGGCGGGTTCCGGGGGTAGGGTACGCCACTGTCCCGGCCGGATGGCCGGGCTTCCCGGGCGGCCTCGCGCGCCCCCGACCAGGCCAGGAGGACGTGTGACGGCTGCCCCTCGCACCCTTCTCATCCTCCTGACCGTCCTCCTGACCTCGGGGGTGCTCGCGGTGATCTGCCCGCCGCCCTGGCAGCCCTGGGTCCAGTTCGCCGCCGCCTCACTGGTCGCCTGCGCCGCCACCATCCGTCACCGGCGCCGATATCTGCTCGGAGGCGGACCGCGCCCACGCCGGTCAGACGTCGACGTCGTCGATCTGGTCTCGCCCGAGTTCTCCTTGGTCGGGTGCGTCGGCGGTCACCAGGTGGTGACCACCGGTGTCGAGGTCTCAGCCGGCGCTCTGGAGACCACCGAGGTCGGGAGCGACGACCCGGCGGATTTCCTCGGCGTCCGGCTTCCGCTGGGCGCGGTCGCGCGGCAACTCGACCAGGGTGGGGTGCTGCTCGAGGGGATCGATGTGGTGGTTCACGGGCGACGTGCGGCGACGGGCCCCGACGGCGAGGTGTACTGCTCGCTCGTGGGTCCGTTGGCTCTGGTCTCCCACCGGCGCGTCCACCTGCTCCTCCGATTCGACCTGTCCGAACTCGCGCTGAGCGCGCCGGCGGAGGCGGGGCGGGGTGCGCCGCAGTGGGTCATCGCGGTGGCCACCGAACGACTCCGCCGATCTCTGGTTCATCACGGGGTTCCGTGTCGTGTACTCGATGCCACAGAGCTGGCGGAGCGATACCTCGAGGCCGAGGCCGATCCCACCGACGGAGTGGGGTTGGTGGTCCGCCCCGGTGAGGACCCGCGCGAGGTCGTGGACGCCCTCACCTCTGTACCCGCGTCAGACATCACCGAGGTGCTCCGACTCCGCCGGGTGCCGGGCCGCCGCGACGTCGTCGACTCGATCTCGACCGTGGGTCTCGCGGGGCTCACCGTGGACTCGCTCCCCCAGTCCGCGGGATCGTGTCATCTGTTGCCGTCCCCGCGCGTGCTGCCCGTCCCGGGTGAGTCCCTACCCGAGACGCTCGCCGGCTCCACGGTCCGGCGGCGCCTCGATCAACTCGACGACCTCGCCCCGCCCGCCCACGGTTGCGGTCAGATCCTCGGGGCGACCCGGACCGGGAACGCGGCCGCGGTCCAGCTGGCGGGGCCTCACCAGCGCTCGGTACTCCTCGCGGCCGGTCCGGCCGTCTGTCGACAGGTGGCCTTCCGCGCGGTCGCCGCCGGGTATCGGGTGGCGGTGGTCACCGACGTCCCGGACCGCTGGAGACCGCTGCTGGCGATCGGCGACGAGACCAGATACCGGATTGTCGACCCCGATGCCTCGGACGCCGGCGCCCCCGTGGACGCGGTGTTCTGGGACGTCGACGGCCCATTGAGCGAGGGGCGGATCGACGCGCTCGCCGGTCCCGGCGGCCCCGACGTGACACCGCCGACCGTGATCCGGGTGGATGCCGACTGGGACGCCCCCGGCCCCGGGCGTGCGACGACCGGGAATCCGCCCGAGCTGGTACTCGATGGCAGGATTCCGGGCTGGATCTCCATCGAACCGCGTTCCGGACCCGCCCGGCAGGTGTCGGTCGTGACCGGCCCCGGAGAGGACGCGTTCGTGGGCCCGATCCCGGGTCCAGGTCCGAGTTCGGGGGACCTCACACCCGCAGGTGCTGAACCTTCCGCCAGCCCGGATCGTCGGTGACCGTCAGGGTCACCTCGCCCTGTTCCCAGCCGGAGGCGGCCACGCGCAGCTGCTCGTGCGCGGGGGTCGCGGAGTCCACGTAGAAGTGCAGGAGCCGGCGGCCGTTGCAGCTCTCGGCGCCCACGCACTCGCCGGTGCCCTCCAGGCGGTCGACCAGGTGGTCCTCGAAGTCCCGCAGCCCGGGCAGGGAGGCCGATCCCGGCAGACCGCCGTCCTCGACATCCGTATAGGGCACGTGGACGGCGACGTGCCGGTCGAACTCCGGGGCCGAGAGCGCCACCAGGGGCACGCGCACCACGGCCACCATCGGGCCCCGGGAGGTGTCGCCGTGCAGGATCTGCCAGGCGGGTTCCCCGTCCTCGTCCGTGTTGTCCCGCTCGATCTCCCGCAGGATCCCGGGCAGCGCGTCCAGCGAGACCGCGTCGTCCCCCGGGGCCGTGGCGTTGGAGCGGATCATGCCCACCCACATCTCCACCGCGGCCTCCCCGCACATGGCGTCGAGCAGCAGGTAGGCGGCGATCCCGGCGTCGGATCCCTTGAGTCCGGCGAACCCGGGGTGGTGCACGGTCACGTCGGCCCGGGAGAGGCCGCAGTCCACCACCACCTCCGCCTCGTCGAAGCCCAGGCGTCGGTCGCGGAAGTGCATGGCGCACCCGGAGACCGGGTCGCGCAGGTCCGCGTACGACCAGTCGGCGTCGGCGGGCGGGGCCTGAGCGAGCCACCGGCGCGCCGCCCTGCGGAGCTCGGGTACCCCGGCCGCGGTGACGGTCAGGCGGTGCGGCGCGCCGTGAGACCCGGGGACGAACTCCCACGACAACCCGGGGTCGATCGCCTCGATGAGCGAGGTGATCTCCGGGACCACGCGGCGGGCGTCACCCGACTCGAGCGCGGCGGTCGTCCGGCGGCACCCGCCCTCGGTCCACCACCGCCAGAAGGTGGTCACGGCCCGGTCCGAGCGGAGCCTGGCGGTCTCGATGCGGACGCCGGACAGGTCCATCGATCTGGAGAGTTGTCGGGGTCGTGCCGCGCCGATCGCCATCTGTTCTCCCTCCGCCCGTCACGGTCCGTCTGGCTGGTCTCACTCCAGTATCCGGATAAGCCGCCACTCGTGCGCGGAACGACTCACCCCGGCCGGGCCCCCGGGCCGGTCCTGTCCCCCGTCAACGGGTGCGCATCGGCGTCCGCACTGGAAGAGTCTCGGGTATGACCAACCCCCACGGATCCCCCGACGCCCCGACCGGCCCGCGCGTCCTCGTCATCGGCGCCACCGGGTACGTCGGCTCCCGTCTCGTCCCCCGACTGCTCGCCGACGGCGCCGAGGTCTCGGTCCTGGCGCGCACGCCCGCGCGTCTCGACGATGTGCCGTGGGGGGACCAGGTCACCATCCACGAGGGCGGGCTGGGAGACGAGGCCGCACTGTCGGCCGCCCTCGCCGGCGTCGACGTGGCGTGCCACCTCGTCCACTCCATGGGCCACTCGACCGACTTCGAGAAGGAGGAGCGCGAGACCACCGAGGCGTTCGTCCGCGCAGTCGAGGCCGCCGGGGTGGGCCGCATCGTGCACCTGTCCGGGCTGCACCCGGAGGACGAGACCGACCTGTCGACCCACCTGCGCTCGCGCGTTGAGGTGGGACGGATCATGCTGGCCTCGTCCGTGCCCGCGCTGGTGATCCAGGCCGGGGTGGTGATCGGCTCCGGGTCCGCCTCGTTCGAGATGATCCGGCACCTGACCACCCGGCTCCCGGGGATGGTCACCCCGAAATGGGTCTCCAACCGCATCCAGGCGATCGCCGTGCGGGACGTGGTCCACTACCTCGCGGCCGCCACCACGGTTCCGCTCGACGGGGACCTGGCCGACGGGCGCGTGATCGACGTGGGCGCGCCGGACGTGTTGACCTACGGGCAGATGATGCAGATCTACGCCGAGGAGGCCGGGCTGCACCGCCGGCTCATGGTCCCCGTCCCCGTGCTCACGCCCAAGCTGTCCTCGCTGTGGATGGGCCTGGTCACCCCGCTCGAGCCCGCCCTGGCCCGGCCGCTGGTGGAGTCGCTGCGCTGCGAGGCGATCGTCCTGGTCGACGACGCCGACGAGGTGCTGGGCCCCCCGCCCGGCGGCCGCACGAGCTACCGCCAGGCCCTCCGCG
>NZ_JAALEC010000413.1:0-2159 GCF_014145205.1 Dietzia sp. DQ11-44 | reverse complement strand
TCCCTCCGATCGCTGGTGGACACCTCCGACCCGACCTCGGCGGATGCGGCCACACACCTCGACCCGCTGGTGGGTGACGCCCTCCGGGCGATCTCGGAGACCGGTCGACGCGCCGGCGGGGACGGTCTCACCTTCGAGACGGGGACCGGTGCGGCCGCCCGGGACCGCGGCGCGACCCGCCTGGCGCGGCTCGGGGAGACGGTGACCGCCTCGCTGGCGCGCGTCGATCTCCTGACCCCGGGCAGCGTGTTCACCATGGCGAGTCCCAACAGTCCGCTCATGCTGGTGACCCGCAACGCGCTGCCGTTCCCCGTGCGCGTGGACGTGACCGTCACCGCGCCCGAGGACATCACCGTCGACCCGGTCGGTCTCATCCAGATCCCGGCCGCGGGCTCCCGCACCCTCCAGGTCCCCACCCAGTCCGACTCCGAGGGCGGGGTCCGCCACACCGTGGTCTTCGCCCTCCACGGGCCGGACGGGACGCGACTGTCCGACCCGGTCGAACTCTCGGTCCAGTCCGGTGGGTATCCCGTCGCGCAGGGCTTCGCGATCGCCGCGGCCGCACTCGCCCTCGTCCTCGGAGGCCGCCGGTACCTGCGCTACCGTCGGGGGATCCTCGACCCCGCGGACGAAGGGCACCGACCGTGAACGACGAGCAGGGTTCCCCCGAACCCGGGCTGCGTAGACCGGATCCCGGGCTGCGGGGCCGCCGCCGCGAATCCGGGAGCTGCGTCTCGCCACGCCCCGTCTCGCCGCCACCGGTCGCCGACTCGTTCGCGCCCGACTCGGTACCCGTCGACCCCGTGGTCCCGATCCCACCGGGCCCGGCGACCCGGGGCGGGGGGACCGGCACCACCACGCGGGACTCGTCCGACGCCTCGGTGATGCGGTCCACGGGGTCGATGGCCGTGGCCAACCTCGCCAGCCGGATCACCGGTTTCGTCCGGATGATCCTCATCCTCACCATTCTCGGCCCCGCCGTGGCCTCGGCGTTCAACACCGCCAACACGCTGCCCAACATGATCACCGAGCTCGTCCTGGGGTCGGTCCTCACCGCCATGTTCATGCCCCTGCTCGCCAGGGCGGCCCAGGAGGACCCGGACGGGGGGGTCTCGTTCATCCGGCGCCTGCTCACGGCCACCTCCCTGTTGGCGCTGGTCGCCACGGTGGTGGCGGTGGCCTGTGCGCCCCTGCTCACCGAACTCAACCTCGGGGACGGTGAGGTCAACACGGACCTCGCCACGGCGTTCGCCTTCCTGCTGCTGCCGCAGATCTTCTTCTACGGCGTCTTCTCGGTCATGCTCGCCGTGCTCAACTACAACGGGATCTTCCGACCCGGTGCGTGGGCCCCGGTGTGGAACAACCTGGTGGCCATCGCGACCCTGGCCCTGTTCGCCGTGGTCGGGAGCGGCATCGACCCGGCGGCCCCGGTCAACCTCCTCAGCGCCCCGATCCTGTTGCTCGGCCTGGGCACGACCCTCGGCGTGGTGGTGCAGGCCGCGGTCCTGCTGCCCGCGCTGCGCCGTGCCGGCGTGGTCCTGCGTCCCCAGTGGGGGCTGGACCCCCGGATCCGCCAGTTCGGGGGCAACGCCCTCGCCGGGTTGTCCTACGTGTTCATCTCGCAGGTCGGTCTGGTCATGACCAACCGCATCGGTTCCGCCGCCGACGAGGCGGCCATCGCCATCTACGGCACGTACTGGCTGCTGCTCCAGGTGCCCTACGGGATCATCGGTGTGACCCTCCTGACGGCCATCAACCCGCGGTTGGCCGACAACGGCGTCGCCGGGCGGACGGACGCGGTCGTGCGCGACATCTCGCTCGGCACCAGGCTGTCCCTCTTCGGCCTGTTGCCGATCATCGCCTTCATGACCGCCTTCGGCCCGACCATCGCGACCGGCCTGTTCCGGTACGGCAACTTCGACGCCCAGAACGCCGACATCCTCGGCCTCACCCTGGCCTTCGGGGCGTTCACCCTGGTGCCGTACGCGGTGGTCCTGCTCCAGCAGCGGGTGTTCTACGCCCGCGAGGACTACTGGACCCCGACCGTCATGATCCTCGCGATCACCATCGTCCGCGTGGTCCTGTCGCTCATCGTCCCGCTGGTCGCGAACGAACGCTCCCACGTGGTGATCGGCCTCGCCCTGGCCAACGGGATCGGC
>NZ_JAALEC010000412.1:0-2138 GCF_014145205.1 Dietzia sp. DQ11-44 | reverse complement strand
CGCCGCCCGGCGCGGCCACGGGGAGGTGGACCTCGCCGGTGGCGGGATCGGGAAGGCAGAAGAACACCACGTCGTCGAAACCCTCGCTGTACGCCGCCGGCGCGGAGTCCTCGGTGGCGGCGGTGAACTCCCCGAGCTGATCGCCGTCGAGCGTCACGCGCACCAGATCCGCGGCGAAGGCAGCGACGGCCGCGTGTGCCGGCCAAAGGGACGGGTGCAGTAGTAGCTGCGATCACTGGTGAGCGAGTGGTCTCGCCGCACCACTCCCACGCCGGCCGGCCCGCTCGGCCGTTCACGACAGGAAATCTCTCAGCCAACCCGGGGTTCTGAACCGGTATCCTCCAATGGTTGCCGGGCATGCGCTGCACCGCGACCGGGCCGTGGACACCCGGCCCCGCGACCAGAGACGCTCACCAGGCCCCGAGCGCGGGAGAAACGGACATCGACGTGATCACCCTTGCCCAGGCGCCGCCGATCGAACCCTCGGCCGAGTACAGCGGATTCATCGGATGGGTCCTGAATCTCATGGAGACACTGGGCGAGCTCGGCGTGGGACTGGCGATCCTGCTCGAGACGTTCCTGCCACCGATCCCGTCCGAGGCGGTCCTGCCCGGGGCGGGGTTCCTCGCCTACGAGGGGCGGATGAGCTTCTCCCTCGCCTGGGCCGCGGCCACGGCGGGCGCGCTGCTCGGCGCCTGGATCTGGTACGCCGTCGGGGCCGCGCTCGGACGCGATCGCACGAGGCGCCTGGTGGGCAGGATCCCGCTGCTCGACTACGAGGACTTCGACAAATCGGAAGCCTTCTTCCAGCGGTGGGGCGGAGTGGCCGTGCTGCTGGGGCGCTGCGTCCCCCTGGTGCGCTCGTTCGTCTCGATACCCGCCGGGATCAGCCGAATGCCCGTCCTGCACTTCTCCGCCTACACCCTCATCGGATCCGGGGTGTGGAACGCGATCTGGATTGGCGCGGGGTTCGTGTTTGGCCCGGCGATCAAGCCCGTTCTGGAGCGGTGGAGTGGGGTGCTGTCCAACGCGGTGTTGGCGATCATCGCGATCCTGTTTGTCTGGTTTGTGGCCAAGCGCGTGCTGCGGCTGAGGGAGCGGCAACGCGCCGAGAGCGTGCAGTGAGCGCCGGTGTTCTCCCGCCCACTCGTCGAGTGGTCGAATGTGACGGATTCGCCAACACCCGACCTGGGAGAACGCGATCAAGAGTGACCCTGCGATGGCTTTGTCGTCGTCGTTCGTTTCGTGCAGCCCCGGTTGGGACGCGCATGGGCCGGTCACACTGGCACGCCTGATCAAGCGGAGGCATTCTGGACGTCATGCCAGCCGACTCCAGCCAGCCCGCGTCCAGCTCCGCCACCGCGCCCAGCGCCACCACCGACCGCGCGTCCGATGGAAAGGTCGGGCTGCGCGTCTTTGTCGAACCCCAGCAGGGTGCCACCTACGCTGATCAGCTCGCGGTCGCCCGCGCGGCAGAGGAGCTGGGCTACGAGGCGTTCTTCCGCTCGGACCACTACCTCAAGATGGGCGACGTCAGCGGCCTGCCCGGACCCACCGACGCCTGGCTCACCCTGGCCGGCCTGGCCCGGGAGACCAGCACCATCCGGCTCGGCACCCTGCTGACCTCGGTGACGTTCCGGCACCTCGGCCCGCTGGCGATCTCCCTCGCGCAGGTCGACCAGATGTCCGGGGGACGCCTGGACATCGGCCTGGGCGCCGGGTGGTACGACGACGAACACACCGCGTACGGGATCCCCTTCCCGCCCATCGGCGAGCGGTTCGACATGCTCGAGGACACCCTCGGCGCACTGGAGACCCTGTGGTCGACGCCCGAGGGCGAGACGGTCACCGTGCGCGGCAAGCGAATCGATCTAGTGGACTCTCCCGGCCTGCCCAAGCCGCTGCAGCAGCGACCGCCGGTCATCGTCGGGGGCTTCGGCAAGCGTCGCACCCCCGCACTGGCCGCCCGGTTCGCCGACGAGTTCAACGTGCCCTTTGCCGACGTCGACACCGTGGCCACCCAGTACCGCCGCGTCGACGAGGCGTGCGCCGAGCGCGGCCGGGCGCCGGGGGAGATCGTGCGCTCAGCGGCCCTGGTCCTGTGCTGCGGCCGCGACGAGGCGGAGCTCGCCCGCCGG
>NZ_JAALEC010000411.1:0-6156 GCF_014145205.1 Dietzia sp. DQ11-44 | reverse complement strand
GCGCCATCGGCCGGGATCCGGAGGAACTGCGGGCCAACGGCGCGGCCGGAACCCCGGATCAGGTGGTCGACACCATCGGCCGGTACTCGGCGATCGGTGCCCGGCGCATTTACCTGCAGGTTCTGGACATGTCCGATCTCGATCACCTGGAGCTCGTGGCCTCGGAGGTCGCGCGGCAGGTGTAGAGGGGTGAAACGTCCCCGGTGTGCCATTTCTCGTTCGCGTCACCTTCGACAGCACTCCGTGAGGTAATGAACCGCGGAGGCAGGACAGTGAACTCCGTTGCGCCGATCGGCGTCGGGGCCGGCGGTTCTCCACGTCGCCGGCGCATCTCGAGTAAGGACACCGCTGATGCTGTTCACGAGGTTGAAGAGCAGTCCCGCCGTCCTCTCGATCATCGCCATCCAGATAGTCGTGTACGTCGCCCAGCTGGTGAGCCCCGACATCGCGGAGCGGCTCGCCCTTCCGGGAAGCGCTGAGGGGTTGGGTGAACGGCCATGGAGTCCGCTGACCGTGATATTCGTCCACGACCTCCTCGTACACGTCGTGTTGATGGTGGTGATGCTGGCGGCGTTCGGGCCACTGCTGGAGAAGTCCGCACGCGCTGTGGATGTGGTGGCGGTCTATCTGCTGGCCGGGGTGGCGGGCTCACTGGGTGTTGTGGCCGCGACCGCTGCGGTCCCGACGTGGGCGGAGGACGGGACCATCGTCGGGTCCTCGGCGGCGGTATTCGGCGTGACCGCGGCGGTGCTGGCGATGCGCCCGTCGTCACGGATCTTCGGAGGCACGACTACTCAATGGTTGGCCATCCTGGTTGCGATCAACATCGTGTTCCTGTTCTCGCTGCCCCTCGGTTCGGTGGGGCACCTGGTCGGAATCGCTGTCGGGTGGGTGTACGGACGATGGCTCAGGTCCCGGCCCGGGCCCGCCGGCGGTCCAGTGCCCGCATGACCTGGGACGCGCTCGCCCCGTGGAGCACCAGTGAGGCGATGATGATCAGCGACACCGCCGGCCACAGCGACCAGCCGTCCTCCTTGGGGAAGGAGCCCATCGCGTAGCAGAGATAGAACAGCGAGCCCACGCCCCGGACGCCGAACACCGAGACCACCATCCGCTCGTCGCGGCGGAGTTTGCGGTCCCCCAGGAGCGCGACCCAGGCGGTGAGCGGCCGGATCACCAGCAGGACGCCGGCCGCCACCGCCACGTGCGTCCAGTGCAGGCGGGGGAGCGCGTCGGAGATGAACGAGGCGCCGATCACCAGCAGGACCAGCAGGGTGAGCAGGTGCTCGGTGTACTCCACGAACTCGTGGAAGTGCTCGTGGCGCTCGTCGTCACGCTCGGACGCGCGGACCCCGAGCGCCGCGCAGAACACGGCGAGGAAGCCCCACCCGCCCAGCAACTCGCCGACCCCGTAGGCCAATAGAAGCGTGGCCACGGCGGCGGGCTCGGCGAATCCCACGAGCCGGTGGTCGCCCACCCGCACGCGGTAGGCCGCGGCCCCGATGAGCCGACCGAGAAGGTAGCCCACCACCGCGCCGATGACCGTCTTGCCCACCAGGTCCCACGCCACCCAGCCCAGGAGCCACTCGCCGGGATCCCCCTTGGTCGCCAGATAGATGGCGAGGTACACGAACGGGAACGCGAGGGCGTCGTTGAGCCCGGCCTCGGAGGTGAGGGCGAAGCGGGCCTCGTCGTGCTCGTCGTCGACCTCCTCCCCGGAGCTCGGACCCTCCACCTGCACGTCGGAGGCCAGGACCGGGTCGGTCGGGGCGAGCACCGCCCCGAGCAGCACGGCGACCGCGGGGGTCAGCCCCAGTACCCACCACCCCAGCACCGCGACTCCTGCGATGGACAGGGGCATGCCGATCGCCAGCAGTCGCCACGTGGTGGTCCATCCGCGCAGGCTGAGCGGCCGGTCCAGTGCCAGGCCCACTCCGAAGAGCGCCACGATCACGGTGATCTCGGCCATCCGCTCAGCCAGCTCCGCGTGCTCGATCACGTCCACGAGCTGCGACTCGTTGGGCATCAGCCAGCCGATGACCATGCCCACGCCCACCACCACGATCGGTGCGGACAGCACCCGCTCGCGGAGCAGGCGCGGAAGGAACGACCCGATGAGCAGGGCCGCGCCGATGACCGCGAACATCAGGTCGGTATTGGGCACGCAGTGAGTCTGGTCGCCTCCGGGGCCCCTGCACCACCGCTGGGGTCAGCGCCCGGCGTTCATTATCTGCGGCACCCGGCTGCATACCCCCGCACCCCCGCGGCCTTCCTCGCCACCCCCCGCGACTCTGCTTGCGAAACGAACGACGACGGGCCGGACTCCTTGGTGGGAATCCGGCCCGTCGGTGGCCGTGCTGGAGGGGTCGTGCAGGAGGGGTCAGCCAGGTGCGATCACGCCGTGGCGGACCGGGCTGCGCCCTTCTCGCTGGCGTCGTCGGAGGTGGACAGCGAGCCGGCGGCGTTCTCCAGGTGGGCGCGGACGAACCACTGGAACTTCTCGAGCTCGGCGGTCTGGCCGATGAGGATGTCCTCGGTCACCGGGTCCACCTCGCCGGCCACGGCGATGGCCTTGCGGTGGTCGCCGATCATCCCGTCGTACACCTTGTCCAGGGCACCGAGGTGCGCCTGCGCGGTGTCGCGGCCCAGCGAGTAGTCGTCCCACGACCGGTGGTCGGCGTTGGCGCCCATCGTGCCCACCGGCGAGCCGCCGAGGGTGGCGATGCGCTCGGCCAGCACGTCGGCGTAGCCGCGGACCAGCTCGACCTGCGGATCGAGCATCTCGTGGACCGAGATGAAGTTGGGGCCCACCACATTCCAGTGCACGTGCTTGAGGGTTAGGTGCAGGTCGTTGCACGCCGTGAGTCGCTTCTGCAGCGTGTCCGCGAGGGTGGCGGAGTCAGCATTGGACAATCCGGGAACAGTGAATTCAGGCATGCTTCGAACCTAGCGCCGCCGGCAGGACCGTGCGACCGCTCGACCCGCCGTGCAGGTCAGTGCCTATGGGCCCGGTCGCCGACCCGTACCGTCCCGTGCAGGAACTCACCGAGCCCGCCGGCATTCACCGGAACTTGCCGGGACTTATCGAACCCGCCTGCGCACCCCGCCGTAGATCACCTGGTGGGTGATGAGCCGTTGGAGCACCACGTCGGAGGCGGGGGCGGGGACGCGGACACCCCGGCCGGGCGGGGTAAAGACGATGAGTCCGTCGCGCAGCGGGCCGAGCACCGATCCCCAGCGGCGCCTCGGGGGCCGGTAGTCGCGCAGCGGGCCGCCCTGAAGGTGCGCACGGATGTTGCGTGCGACCAGGAGGTGTCCGCGGTTGCGGGCGGAGGTGCGCAGCGGGTCGGTGGCCGCCACATCGCCGACCGCAAAGACGTCGCTGTGCCCGGCCACTCGCAGCGTCGGCTCCACGCGGACGAACCCCCGGTCGTCGAGCATCTCCGCGGGCAGCCAACCCGTGTTGGGCGTGACGCGGCCGATCGCCCAGATCACTACATCTGCTGTGGTCGGTGCCTGACCCGTCGTCCAGCTCACGGGGGCGCTGGTGAGGTGCTCGTCGTCGTCGTCGTCGTTCTTGTTGTGGTTCGCAGCGTCGCCGCCGTCTCCACCAGCGACGTCCCCCGCCGGCAGCTCCGCGCGGTGACCGGGATGCAGGCCCACGCCGAGGCTTTCCAGTCGTGAGCGCACCCTGTCCCAGACGAGGTCGTGGTGATGAGGCAGTGCGCGGTCGCCGGGGAAGTAGAGATCTACGTTTTTGTCCGGCCAGCGTTCGGCCACCTGCGCCGCCGAGCTCAGGGCCGCCGCGCCGCCGCCGATGATCGCCACCGTCCCCGATGCCGCGATGCGCTGGTGGGGGAGGAGGATGTCGGCGTCGACGCCGCGGGCGTCCTGGAGCGTGGGGTGGCGCCAGAATCCGTTGGTCACCCCGGTGGCGACGACGACGACGTCGTACGGTTCCTCGGCGACCGTTCCGTCCGCGAGCCTCACGCGCACGATTCGCTTCTCGGTGTCGAGGGCGGTCGCGCTGCCGTGCACGATCCGGACGGGGTCGAGGCCCCGGAACCGGCTGTAGGCGATGCGGTAGTCGCGCGTCCACGCCTCCGGCCGGGCCAGCCGCAGGCCCAGTTCCTGGCCGCTGACGAACTCCGGCTTGGCGGTGATGCCCACGACGTCGCCGTGGGTGCGCAGCGCGATCGCGGTGAGGACCCCGGTGTCCCCGAGGCCGACCACCACGATCCGGGGGCGGCTCACGCGGAGGTCGTGGTCCGGCTCTTCTCCTGCGGGCGCTTCTTGGGCGGGCGGGGGATGAACAGCGACACCCGCTCCACCACGCGCGCGTACTCGGGCCGCCGCTCCAAGCTCCGCTGCTCCATCATCGGGATGCTCACGCCGAGGAACATCGCCACCATGGCGAAGGTGCCCACGAACACCCACCACGCGCCGGGCCAGGCCGCGAGGCCGAACAGGCCCATGGAGAACCAGATCCCGCATTCACCGAAGTAGTTGGGGTGGCGGGACCACGACCACACGCCGGTGTCCATGACCTGCCCGGGCGTCCGGGTGGCGACGAAGCGGTGCATCTGAAGGTCGGCGATCGTCTCCAGGGCTAGCGCGGCCAGGCCGACGCCGAACGCCACGAAGTCCAGCCAGCCGAGCGGCTCACCGGCCCGCGTCGCCACCACGTAGACGGGGATGAGTCCGGCGAAGACCTGCAGGGTCGGGAAGACGTGGATGCCCATGAGGTCGGCCACGAACTCGAAGCGCCCGGCCCGCTCGCGGACCATCGGGTAACGCCAGTCCTCGTGGTGCATGCCGGGGAAGGTGCGGATCCAGTTGGCGGTCAGGCGCACCGCCCAGGCCAACAGCACGATCATCATGAGCCACCAGCGGACGTCGTTCACCCCCGCGTCGGCGGCGATCCACCAGTAGAACGCCAGCAGCGGTGGGATGACCGACCAGAAGGCGTCGTAGAAGGTGGAGTTCCCGTAGAAGCGGCTGAACGCGAAGATCACCACGGTCGCGATGAGGTCGGCGATCAGGCCGTCGAGCCACAGCTGGCCGCTGTCCAGCCCCCACAGCAGCCACGCCAACCCGGCGCCGATGGCGATGATGTAAGCGATCCCGATCCGCAGGAGTGACGCACCTTGACTCATGTCAGGCAGGGTAACGACCGTTCTGCGCGCGGACCTGCGGAACGGTGAGATGCGGTGGGGCGGTGCCGTGGTGTGGCCGTGAGCGCCACCTGCTGGGCGAGGCCGCGTCCGCCCACCCCGGGTGACCGGGGGAGGGCCCGCGCTGGGTGTGCCCACTCGTAGACTGGTCGCATGTGACGGATTCCGGGAAAACCCACCTGGGGAAACGTGATCAGGTGTGACCCCGCGGCGGGTGGTGCCCGGTGGCGGTGACGTGGCGGGCGGCGTTCACCGACGCGCCGACTACGGCCGTGTGGTCAGCCCAGGCCGAACAGCCTTCCTGCAAGTCCCAGCGCCATGAGCAGGACGATCAGCACGATGATCCCCAACAGCACGTAGATCCCGATGCGGGACCCGGACTTGGTCGGGCTCTGCCCGGTGCGTGCGCTGTCCGAGGCCAGGGACGTGGAATCCGAGTCCGGCGTCTGCGGTCCCGTGGGCGAGCCGCCGGCGTCGAGGTCGGGGGACTCGCTGGGATCCGGGTCTGGTGGGAGGGAGTTGGCCATGCCCCACTTTTGCACGAGCGTCGCTCGACGTGCCCGCGGGTATGCCGGCGCGGGTAGGGCCGGCGGGGACTTGAGTAACGGTTGTGCTGCCGCCGGAGGGGCAGGTCGGAGGCGGTCGCGCTGGGGTTCCAGACCGTCCCCGACTTTCGCTCGCCGACCTGGCCCGACGGTCCGGTTCCGCCGCAACTGCATCCGGACTTCTATGTGGATCGCCTACTTCGAGCCGGCCGGGGGCAGGGGGCGCGGCCGGCCGCGAGGTTAGGCCGATGCGCCTCGTGGTGGCGTCCCCGCGCCGGCGCATGAATCTGTCCCATCACACGCTCGTGCGGCGAGTGGTCAGAGCCGTCGGATTTCGTCTCGCTGGACCACCTGAACTTGAGCTGGGAAAACGTGAGCGGGATCGACCCCTCGGCGGGTGCGGCGGATCGGGCGGCTGCGCCCGGCGCCGAACCGCC
>NZ_JAALEC010000410.1:0-6564 GCF_014145205.1 Dietzia sp. DQ11-44 | reverse complement strand
GCGGTCGGACTGGCGATCCTCGTGGGCGCGGTCGTGGCCGCCCGCAGACCGGACCGGGACGGGGTCAGGACGGCGTGAGCGCCGGCACGAGCCACCGGTCGAGCAGCGCGCGGACCTCGTCCTCCGGGCGCGGCACGTCCGTGGAGGAGTCCAACAGCGAGATGAGCAGTCGCATGATCATCTCCGCGAGACCGTCGAGGTCGGCGTCGGAGACCCCGGCGTCGGACCACTCCACGGGGAACCGACGCAGCATCGCCGAGCCGTAGTCGAGCATCAGCGGCGAGGTGGCCGCCCGGCTGAACGTGGCGGTGTCGCCGAGTTGCAGCAGCAGGTTGAGTCGTGGGTCGCTCGGCACTGTGCGCAGACAGAACAGGATCCCCTCGACCACGGCCTCCGCGGGAGTCCGGCTGCCCTCGAGGTGGGAGACCAACCGGTCGACAAAGTCCTCGGCACCCCGGGCCGCCACGGCGCTCATGATCTCGCCGATGCTCCCGAGGTGCCGGTACACCGTTTGCCGGGTCACGCCGAGCTCGGCCGCGACGTCGGAGAGCGTCGTCTTGGCTACTCCGTGCCGGTCGATCAGCCCGGCGGTGGCGTCGATGATGCGCTGACGCGCCTCCTCCTCGTCCGCCGGGGGCCGGCCCCCCCACCCGTGTCTCGCCATCGGTTCAGGGTGTCACATCGGCCTCGCGCGTCCGCGGATCCCCGGTGCCCGCGGTGGTGCCGGGGGCGGAGCCGACCTCGCGGGAGGGGGACCGGGTCGCCAGGAGCGCCGCGACGACGAACCAGATGGCGACCGCGAAGCAGGCGAGCGCGTACCACCCGCTCCCGATCGGGGTGCCACCGCCGGTGACCCCGTCCGTCGCTCCCAGGAAGGCCGGGAGTGCCGCGATCCAGAACGCCGCGTGTACACCGACGTAGAGGACCGGGTAGACGCGGACGAAGGCCGGTGAGGCGACCGGTGGCGTGGAGCCCCGCCAGGTCCGGCGGGTCCCGTCCGCCAGCAGCCACAGGCCGACGAGCCAGAGTATGCCGAGGAACGTCCAGAGGATGGTCCGTTGGAGGGTTCCCTCGCTCTCGGCGTCCACGCCGACCCTGGTGGGCGCGGCCAGGATCACCATGAGTACCGGGGTGAGCACCCCCGCGACGACGGTCCGCCAGGCCACCGAGCCGCCGCCCATGGGCGTTCCGGTGCGCCCGGGCCCGCCCAGGAGCGTGACGACGAGCCACACCATGACGCCGAAGGACACCGAGGCGAACACCCACATGCTGTTCATCGGGACGGAGGCGAACATCGGCGTGTTGATCATGTTGTCGGGGTTCCACGCCCACCACCTGAGCTGGGGCCCGAGTTGGTCGAAGATCTCGTAGAACACCTGGCTGGCGAACGCGGTGGCGATCGCCCCGATCGCGGCCCCGCGCCGGGCGAAGATCCCCAGGGCGCGGACGAGCTCGTAGGTGAGCTGTGAGATCACCGGGTAGAACGCCACGATGTACAGCGGCAGTCGGTCGAACATGAACTGCACGGTGAAGACGTTGTGGGAGAAGATGAAGCCCACGTAGTCCTGCAGACCGAACCACTCGGGGAAGTACAGCGGCGGCTCGATGACCGCCAGGTAGATCAGGGAGGCGAACCACAGCCCGAGGTTGACCGGGTCGCCGTCGCGCCTCCAGCGCCGCCACGCGTGCACGAGGGCGAAGACCGCACCGGCGATGATCAGCACCTCGAGCAGGGGCATGGTCCAGTGCTCGAGGGCGAACGGTGAGCGAACGGCCCCCACGGGGTGTGCGTCGTCGCAGGAGAAGCCGAGGAAATCGGCGACCTGCCGGGCATCGGGTTCACAGGAGTACGCCATCGCTCAGCCCTTCGTCTGTCGGGTCGCGGACCGGACGGCGGAGGCCGCCGGTTCCACGGGGTTCGCGGGATCGGAGTAGTCGGTACCGGGCGGGTCGAGGCGGATGTCGAAGCCACCCGGCACGCGGGTGCGGCCGAGCGCCTCGCGGACCTTGTGGCGCAGCAGGCCGTAGACGAAGCGCGGGTCCGTCATCATGTCGCGGAGCGACTTGTCGAGGTTGAACACCGCGGTGAACGTCTGCTCCACGTGGTCGTCCTCACGGGCGGCGGCGGTGATGGCGTTGAACACCGGCCACGACACCCGGGACATGATCCTGCGTCGCCACGCGGGCGCGACCTCCGTGCCCTCGGCGAAGTCGTATCCCTGGTCGCGGGCCATGGCCAGCATCCACGGCACCTCCAGTGACGTGCGCTGCCGGTCGAGGAACGCGCGGGTGAACGAGGAGTCGAGTGACCGGTGCTCGGACAGGACGTCGGAGAGCACGACCGCCGAGCGGGCGGCCGAGCTCATGCCCTGGGCGTAGAACGGGTTGAAGGCGCAGGCCGCGTCCCCGATGGCCACCAGGCCCAGCGGTGGGTGTGCCAGCTCGTCGTAGCGGCGCCACTTGTTGCCCGTGGCGCGGGTGAGGTGCACCTCCGAGATCGGGGTGCCGGCCCGCATGGCGGCGGCGAAGGTGGGCGCGCGGAGTCGGTCGGCGGCGGCCTCGAACGTCTCGGGCGTGCGCGGCATCCGGATCCCCCACGAGCCCATGCACGAGATCGCGCGGTCACCCTCGACGGGGAAGAAGTTGGAGAGGAACTCGTGCTCCTGCGGATGGGGGCCGGTGTCCTGGGTGGGGGTCAGGACCAGGTGCTTCCACCACCAGTTCGGCGGCCGCTGCGAGGCGTCCGGGAGTTGGTACCAGCGGGACGTGTAGGTGACCTTGGCGTCGAGGGTCTTCTCGGGGACGGCCGGCCAGCCGGCGGCGGCGAGCCAGTCCCGGACGGAGGACCCGCGACCGAGGGCGTCCACCACGAGATCGGCCTCGAGGATCCGGGTCTCGCCGTGCGCGTCGCGGTACTCCACCCCGGTCACCCGCCCGGCCGGTGTCCCGCCTCCGGTGGTGGACAGGCCCGACGCGGTCACGCCCTCGCAGATCTCGATGGTCGGCAGTGCGCGGACCTTCTCCCGCAGGACACGCTCGATGAGGATGCGGGAGGAGTAGATCATCGTCATGGTGCTGGCCTTGCGCGGCCCCCAGCCGTCCATCTCGCCGTAGGCCGCGTCCATCGAGGGCATCAGCAGCATTCCGCCCGCCTCGATGAGCGACTCCTCGAACCCGGGGAAGATCGCGCCGATCGCGCGTCGCCCGGCGTTGAGGACGAAGTGCGGGTGCTTACTCTGGGGGACCCCGCGCCGGTGCTCGGCGCCGGGCGGAAGCTCGTCCCGCTCGAGGACCACCACCCTGTCGAAGTGCGGCGCCAGCACGCCGGCCGAACACAGGCCCGCCACGCTCCCGCCGAGGACCACTGCCGTCGCTCCGTGCATCCTTCAGTTCCCTTCATTCATACATTGATCGTCTCAATGTATGAATGTGCGAACCGGGTGTCAACGGATACGTCTGACCGGGTCGGTAGCCTGAGCGGCGTGAGCCTCACCGTCAGCACCGTCAACGTCAACGGGATCCGCGCCGCCGTCAAGCAGCGGTCGGAGACCAACCTCGGATTCCTGCCCTGGCTGGAGGGCAGTGGCGCGGACGTGGTCGCGCTCCAGGAGGTCCGCGCCGACGAGGGCCAGACCCGTAAGGCGCTCGCTCCGGCCCTCGACGCCGGCTGGCACCTCGTCGGCTCCGCCTCCTCGCTCAAGGGCCGGGCCGGCGTCGCGCTGTTGTCCCGGCACGAGCCCGCGGAGGTGCGCATCGGGCACGGTGATCCCGAGTTCGACGAGTCCGGCCGCTACATCGAGGCGGTGTACCCCGGCGCCGTCGACGGGGAGACCGTCACCGTGGCCAGCCTCTACCTGCCCTCCGGGACGGCCGAGACCCCCAAACAGGACGAGAAGGACCGCTTCATGGCGAGCTTCCGGGAGCACCTCGCCGAGAGCGCGAAGGTGGTCGGCGCCCACGACGGTCACGAGATGATCATCTGCGGCGACTGGAACATCGCCCACCGCGAGGCGGACCTGAAGAACCACAAGGGGAACCACAAGAGCTCCGGCTTCCTGCCCCACGAGCGTGAGTGGATGTCAGAGTTGTTCGCCGACGCCAGCGGGTGGACCGACATCGTCCGCCATCGTCGCCCCGACGAGATCGGCCCGTACTCCTGGTGGAGCCAACGCGGCAAGGCCTTCGACAACGACGCGGGCTGGCGCATCGACTACCACGTGGTGACCGACGGCCTGGTCGATCGTGCCGTGGCCGACCGGGTGGACCGTGCGAGTGCCTACGACATGCGGTGGTCCGACCACGCGCCGGTCACCGTCGTCTACGAGTGACGACGACGAGGGCGTCCGCACCGGAGGGGCCCGCGATCGCGGATGCCGCGCGGCGAGCACATCCGTAACCTCGGCTCCATGCCGACGTATGCGACTGCCGACCGTCCTGACCGAGCCGGACTCGAGGAGTTCCTGCGCCCGCGGCACCGCGCGGTGCTCATCACGCGGAAGTCCTCGGGAGGGTTGCAGAGCTCGCCCGTGACCTGTGGTGTCGACTCCGAGGGCAGGCTCGTCGTGGCCACCTACCCGCAGCGGGCGAAAGTGGGCAACATCCGACGGGACGCGGCGGTCAGTGTGTGCGTGTTGTCCGACGAGGTCAACGGGCCCTACGTCCACGTCGACGGAACCGCTGAGATCGTCGACCTCCCGGAGGCTGTGGAGCCGCTGGTCGAGTACTTCCGCAGCGTCGCCGGCGAACACAGCGACTGGGACGAGTACCGCGAGGCCATGGTGCGGCAGGGCAAATGCCTCATCCGGGTGACGATCGACGACTGGGGGCCGGTGGCGACGGGCGGGTTCCCGCCCGAGCAGGACCGGTCCACCGGCCGATGAGGGCGTGATCGGGGGGCCGGGGGCGCCGTGGGAAGATGGGCGCCATGTCTGAGCAGTCCACTTCCGCAGCTCCTGCGCCCACGACCGCCGCGACCGGGGCGCCCGCGACGCGCCAGCGCGTCCTGTCCGGCATCCAGCCCACCGCCGACTCCTACCATCTCGGCAACTACCTGGGCGCCGTGCGGCAGTGGGTGGACCTGCAGGACGATTATGATGCCTACTACTTCATCCCCGACCTCCACGCGATCACCGTCAAGCAGGATCCCAAGGAGCTGCGCGAACGGGTGTTCCGCGGCTGCGCACAGCTCCTCGCGCTGGGGGTCGATCCGGGCCGCTCGGTGCTGTTCGTGCAGTCGCACGTGCCCGAGCACGCCGAGCTGGCCTGGGTCCTGGGGTGCATCACCGGGTACGGCGAGGCCGCCCGGATGACGCAGTTCAAGGACAAGTCGTCCAAACAGGGCACGGACGGGACGACCGTGGGGCTGTTCACCTACCCGGTCCTCATGGCCGCCGACATCCTGCTCTATCGCCCGCACCTCGTGCCGGTGGGGGAGGACCAGCGGCAGCACCTCGAGCTGACCCGCGACCTGGCGATGCGGTTCAACTCCCGCTACAGGAAGACCTTCGTGGTGCCCGAGGGCAAGATCCTCGAGGGCTCGGCGAAGATCTACGACCTGCAGGACCCCACGGCCAAGATGAGCAAGTCGGGGGAGAGCCCCAAGGGGATCGTCAATCTGCTCGACGACCCGAAGGTCTCCGCCAAGCGGATCCGCAGCGCGGTGACCGACTCCGATGGTGACATCCGCTTCGATCGCGAGATGAAGCCGGGTGTGTCGAACCTGTTGACCATCCAGTCGGCGTTCACCGGGCGGCCGGTGGCGGACCTCGTGGCCGATTACCATGCCGCGGGGGCGGGGTACGGCGCGCTCAAGACCGACACCGCCGATGCCCTCGAGGCCTTCGTCACCCCGTTGCGCGGTCGGTTCGACGAGTACATGTCCGACAGGGGCCAACTCGAGCAGATCCTCGCTGACGGCGCGGATCGCGCGAGATCCGTGGCCGGGCCCGTGCTCTCGCAGGTCTATCAGGCGGTCGGGTTCACCGCACCGCGCCGCGGATAGGACACCCAGGGCGCAGGCCACTGCGTAAGAATGAACCTATACAGATGTATCCTTACAGCGACGAAACCCAAGTTCACGGCGTAGACCGCGGGGCGAAACACCTCCGTCACACTACGTCCTTAGAGTCGCTTTCAGCTCGACGGGGAGAGGAACCCGTCGGGTGTCACATCACCTGTAGGGAGTGGACGCATGGGTCTAGTCGCCGGTCTCATCGGAATCGTGGGGGATCTGCTCCATCTGCTGCTGGGCGGCCTGTAGGCCCCGCGCCGCGGTCGACGAACGGCGCCCCTCGCCAGACGTGGTGAGGGGCGCCGTTCCGTGTGCGGCGCGCCTCCCCGGCAGAACGTCCGCGCGGAGGGAACTCAGGTCTCGGCAGTGCCCTGATGGAAGGTCTGGCGCCAGGAGCCCCTGGACCGGACCCACACCGAGCTGCGCAGGATCGAGTCACCACGGGACCGCTCGCGCCAGATCACCAGGATCGTGTCGGAGGCGAGTTCGCGGGCCTCGATGACCTCCATCGTGTGGTCTCCGGATGCCTGGTCGGTCGACCCGGCGGCCGCGAG
>NZ_JAALEC010000409.1:0-3571 GCF_014145205.1 Dietzia sp. DQ11-44 | reverse complement strand
GGACTGCCCGTACGCGGAGATCGACGAGGTCGACGCCGACCCCGGCACCACGCACCTGTTGGCCTGGGCTCCGGCCACCGAATCCGGTCCGGACGAGTTGGTGGCCACCCTGCGCGTGTTCGGGTCGGGGGTCCACGGTGGGGTCATGCACCTCGGCCGGGTGTGCACGGCTCCCGGGTGGCGAGGGCGGGGGATCGCCGGTGTCCTGATCCGTCGCGGACTCGAGCTGTGCGGCGAGCTGCCCGTCGAGATAGGCGCCCAGTCCCACCTCGAGGGGTGGTACGAGCAGTTCGGGTTCCTCCGTTGCGGACCGGACTACCTGGATGAACGGATCCCGCACCTCCCCATGAGGCGCGACCTCCTAGGATGAGGCGTGGCTCACCCCTCCCCACATCTCCCGAGGACACCATATGACGTCTGACGCTGCATCCGGTTCACACTCCGCATCCGGTTCGCTGGTCACGGCACCTCTGGTCAAGGCACTTCTCCCCGAGAGCGAGATGCCGACCCACTGGTACAACATCCAGGCCGACCTGCCCGAGCAGATGGCGCCGCACCTGCACCCGGGCACGAAGGAGCCGCTCGGGCCGGAGGACCTGGCGCCGTTGTTCCCGATGGCGCTCATCGAGCAGGAGGTCACCGGGGAGCGGTACGTCGAGATCCCCGAGGAGGTGCGGGAGATCTACCGGCTGTGGCGGCCCTCGCCCCTCATCCGGGCCCGCCGACTGGAGAAGGCCCTCGGCACCTCGGCGAGGATCTACTACAAGTACGAGGGCACCAGCCCGGTCGGCTCACACAAGCCCAACACGGCCGTGGCCCAGGCGTACTACAACGCCGCGGAGGGCATCACCAAGCTCACCACCGAGACCGGCGCCGGTCAGTGGGGCGCGTCGCTGGCGTTCGCCGGTCAGGCCTTCGGCATCGAGGTTGAGGTCTGGCAGGTCAAGGCGTCCTTCGAGTCCAAGCCGTACCGCCGGATGCTCATGGAGACCTTCGGCGCCTCCGTCCACCCGAGCCCCTCCGACCTGACCGAGGCGGGCCGGTCCTTCCTCGCCAAGGACCCCCACACCCCCGGTTCGCTGGGAATGGCGGTGTCGGAGGCGGTCGAGGTGGCGGCGGGCGACCCCGAGGCCCGCTACTCCCTGGGTTCCGTCCTCAACCACGTGTGCCTGCACCAGACGATCATCGGCGAGGAGGCCCTCAAACAGCTCGAGATGTTCGGGGAGGCCGCGCCCGACTACGTCTTCGGGTGCGCTGGGGGCGGCTCCAACCTCGCCGGTCTGGCGTTCCCGTTCATCCGCGAGAACCTGGCCGGGGCGCAGACGAGGATCGTGGCCGTCGAACCGACCGCCTGCCCGTCCATGACCGAGGGCGAGTTCCGATACGACCACGGAGACGTGGCGGGTCTGACCCCGCTCATGAAGATGTACACGCTGGGCCAGGACTTCGTCCCGGACCCCATCCACTCGGGCGGTCTCCGGTACCACGGGATGGCACCGCTGGTCAGTCACGTCAAGCACCTCGGCCTGCTCGACTCGATCGCGGTGGAACAGAACGTCGCCTTCGCCGCCGGTGTCGAGTTCGCCAAGGCCGAGGGCATCGTGCCCGCGCCCGAGTCCACCCACGCCCTCGCCGGCGCGTTCGACGAGGCCCGCAGGCACACCGGGGAGGCGGGCACGGGCCCGTCCATCGTGATCGGCCTGTCCGGTCACGGCTTCCTCGACCTCCCGGCCTACGAGTCGTACGTCCGCGGCGAGCTCGGCTGACCGGCGCCGACGCGGGGCGATCCGGTCCACCGCGTCCCCTGCCGCGGGGCCGTGTGTGAGCCGGAGCCCGGAGCCGACAGGGTCCCCGCGCGGTCACGGCCTCGTCGCAGCACAGCCACCCACCAACTGAACCGACCCCCTCTCAACACCAGGAGTCACCCATGGTCAATCCCATCGATTTCACCGACCGCGTCGCGATCATCACCGGCGCCGGAGGCGGCCTCGGCCGCGCCTACGCCCTCGCCCTGGCCGAGCGCGGCGCCAAGGTCGTCGTCAACGACCTCGGCGGCGACGTCCACGGCGAGGGTGGCACCACCTCCCCGGCCCAGCGCGTTGTCGACGAGATCGTCGCCACCGGCGGCGAGGCCATGGTCGACGGCAACGACATCACCGACGAGGCCGCGGTCGACGCGCTGGTCTCCTCGGTCATCGACAAGTGGGGGCGCATCGACATCCTCATGAACAACGCCGGCATCCTGCGCGACAAGTCGTTCGCCAAGATGGACAACGACGACTTCCGCAAGGTCCTCGAGGTCCACCTCATGGGCTCGGTCAACTGCACCAAGGCCGTCTGGCCCCACATGGCCGAGGCCGGATACGGCCGCATCCTCATGACCACCTCGTCCTCGGGTATCTACGGCAACTTCGGCCAGAGCAACTACGCCGCCGCCAAGTCCGGCCTGGTCGGCCTGATGAACGTGCTCGCCATCGAGGGCGCCAAGAAGAACATCAAGGTCAACTCCATCGCCCCCACGGCCGCCACCCGCATGACCGAGGACCTGCTCCCACAGCGGGTCCTGGACATCATGGGCCCGGAGACCATCGCGCCCGGCGCCCTGTTCATGGTCAGCGAGGACGCGCCCACCAAGACCATCCTCGGTGCCGGCGCCGGCGTGTTCGCCGTTTCCCAGATGGTCGAGAGCCGCGGGGTCTACCTCCCGGACAACGCCCGCACCCCCGAGGTCGTGGCCGAGCGGTGGAACGAGATCGCCGACGTCACCGACGCGAACCCCCTGGAGTCGGCGTTCGAGCAGACCTCCAAGTACGCCGCGCTCGCGGCGCGCGAACTGGGGCTCCACCTCGAGAGCTGAGCCGCGGGGCGCGTGCGCGGGGATAGACTCCGCTCACGCGCCTGGCGCTCCGCCACGGTCTTCTCACCCCTGGACCGGTCTTGACCACGACACCGTCGACGGAGACGATCCGCGGCTTCACCCGTTCCCTGCACCCGGTCGGACTGGCCGTCGCGCTGCTGTTCTTCGTGTGGTCCATGACGCCCTCCCTGTTGCCGCGGGTGTGGCCCCTGCAGGCCGTGGCGACCGGGATCAGCCTCGCGACCGGGTACGGTCTGGGCTGCCTGATCGCATGGGCGGTCCGCTCCTGCGGGGTCTCCCCGGACCATTCCGCCCGCCTGCGCAGGATCGGGTGGTGGTCCCTGGCCGTCACGGCCGCGGTGACCGTCCCGACGTTCCTGGTCCTGGGGTCCTGGTGGCAGCAGATCACCCGGGACCTGGCCGGCGTCGAGCGCATCGACCGCGCCAACTACCTGCTCGTCCTGGTGCTGTCACTACTGGTCGCGACGGTCATCCTCGCGGCGGCCAGGGGGATCCGGCGTGGCACGGCGGCGCTGACCCGGATCGCCGCACCTCACGTCCCGGCCCCACTCGCCCGCGTCGTGGCGCTGGGTCTCGTGGTCCTCATCGCCGTGCTGTCGATCAACGGGCTCGTCCACCGCGGGGTGATCGGCCTGGCCGACAGGACGGCCTCCGCCGCGGACCACGGCACCGCCGAGGGCGTGCGGCAACCCC
>NZ_JAALEC010000408.1:0-2302 GCF_014145205.1 Dietzia sp. DQ11-44 | reverse complement strand
GCCACGGGCACCGGGCCGAGGACGTCGACCGAGACCCGGGACAGCCGCACCCCGGGCCGCCGCTCGAACCGCTCCATGGCCCGCACCAGCAGCGCGCTGGGCGGGCCGGCGTGCTGTGAGTCCGGTGACCACGGACCGGCCGTCAACGGGGAGGACTCGAATCGGCCCTCGGCGACCTGGTGGTAGAACGCTCCCGGCACGTCCACGTCCTCTCGTCGGCGGTACTGTCTGTCGTGATGGATGCTACGGGGGCTGCTCTCTACGACGTCGCCGTCGTCGGTCTGGGACCGGCCGGCCGCGCGCTCGCCTCCCGCTGCGCCGCCGCGGGCCTGAGCGTCCTCGCGATCGATCCGAAACCGGACGCGCCGTGGCGCCAGACGCTCTCCCTGTGGGCCGACCAGCTCCCCCCGTGGCTCTCGGTGGCGTCGTGCGGTGTCGACGTCCTGGCACACTCCGTCCACGCGCCGGTGCACTACTCCCCCGACCGGGCCGTGGTGGACCGGGCCTACAGCGTGCTCGACAACGACGCCCTGCGCGAGGCACTGCCTCTCGGAGCCGGCGTGACCGTCGAGACCACGGCCGTCGACGATGCCGCGTTGCCTGCACTGACCGCCCGGGCGCACCGCGTGGTGGATTGCCGCGGCGCCGGTGGCTCCGCCAACCGAGGGCCCCTCCAGACCGCCTACGGGATCGTCCTGGACGCGGAGGACGCCGCCCCCGCCCTCGCTGGTGATCCGGCGCTGTTCATGGACTGGCGGACGGACCACGACGACGACGAACTCGGCCCGAGCTTCCTGTACGCGATACCCCTGGGTGCCGGCAGGGTCCTGGTGGAGGAGACGTGTCTGGCGGGGCTGCCCGCACCGGATCCCGTCGACCTCGCGGCCCGGCTGCGGTCGAGGCTCCTGCGACGCGGGGTCGCGCGGTCGGCCATCGATGCGCCGCTCGAGGTGGAGCGGGTGCGGATCCCGCTCCTGCCCCGAGGTGGTGGGTCCGGAGCCCCCCGGATCGAGGCCTTCGGCACCGCCGGGGGACACGGCCACGCGGCGACGGGGTATTCGGTGGCCTCGATGCTGGCGGCGGTCCCCGGCGCGGTGCACGCCCTCGGCACCGGATTCCCGATCCCGGCGCCCCGGTCCCCCGCGAGCACCGCGCTGCACAGGATCGGGCTCCGCGTTCTCCTGCGCGCCGACGCCCGGACCCTGAGGCAACTGTTCGGCGCGTTCGGCCGGATCGACGCTCGTCGCCAGCGGTGGTTCCTCGACGGCGCGAGCCCCTCGTACCAGCTGACGCTGGCGATGTGGGACATGTGGGTGATCATGCCCGCACGAGACAAGGTGGGGATGATCGCCGCCGTCGTCCGGCGGCGCCCCCGTCCCGCCGTCGGTGCTCGATCGGGCTAACCCGAGACTCGGCGCCGCGGCCCCGCATCACCCGGCGACGGGGAGAATCCGTCGAAGGTGAGGGCGAGTGCCTTGGGACTCCGGGTCAGGCGGAACATCGAGGCCAGCGCGATCACGGCCCACGCCACACCGATCAGTTCGAAGGTCTCCTCGACGTACATGATCGCCACATACAGGTCGGACATCCCCTGGTCGCGTTCCACGATCCCTGAGATTGACTCGATGACCAGCGCTCCGAGGAGGAACACCACCGCGGAGCCGATCAGCCCGACCGTCACCCGGGTTCGGAGGGCGAGGACCAGGCGGATGAGGAGCGCGGCGACCACCAGCGCGATGGCGGTCCCGGGGATGACCCAGCTGTAGTGGAGATCCCCCGGCACCGCCGGCGCCAGGCGGTCACCGAAATAGAAGAGTCGCTCGTGGAGCTGCGCCGCCTCGTCGGCCGAGGCGATGACGGCCACGGTGGAGAACAGCCACCACGACGCCCGGAACCGATCAGAGGTGAGGGCTGCCAGCGCGGCCAGCGCGGCGACGAGCAGCCACATCGTGGCCGCGAACCAGACCGCGATGTTCCCCTCGCCCCCGATGTCGAACGCGCTCCACAGCAGGTTCCACCCGTGATCCCGCTCGTAGCTCCCGGTGGATCGGACCACGACGTACAGGATCCCGGACAGCGGCGCCAGGAGAACCGAGGGCAGCAGCAGCCACCTGGCCGCCCGGGACAGGCGATAGCCGGCTACCCCCGGGTCTCGATCGTGGTCCGGTGGCGCTCCGGTCGGTATGTCATCCGCGGGTGGGGCCATGCGGCCAGGGTAAACACCCGGAGAACCGCCAGCGACCCCGGGAGGTCGCTGGCGGTCCTCCCGCAGGCGGCTAGGAGACTGCTGAACAAGCTGTGA
>NZ_JAALEC010000407.1:0-2018 GCF_014145205.1 Dietzia sp. DQ11-44 | reverse complement strand
GCCTCGCCCTGCGGGCCGGTCACCGGGCGGCACCCCGGCGTGCGATGCGCGCGGCGGCGATCAGTCCGGGCACCGCCACCAGCACCGCACCGAGGAGGTACCACCAGGGGGTGAGGCCGATCGTGGTGCGGATGACGTGCAACCCGGTGACGACGACGAGGACCACCACGCCGGAGCCCGCGACCCCCCAGAGGTACGTCCGGGCCGAACCACGGGGACTGGCGCCGATCGATCGCCGCTGCCAGAAGATCACGGCGAACAGCAGCACCACGTACGGCACCATCGCCCAGTTGGAGAACATGATCGCGATGGTCCCGGCACCCATCACCACCGCGATGACGGCGGCGAACCAGGCGAAGACCCGGGCGTCGCGCGTGGAGCTGACCGGCGGGCGACCCTCGACCTCCGCCAGGAGCCGGGCGGCCTCGGCGCGATCGAGCTCGCCGGTGGCGGGGTTCTCCGTGGTCATGGCGACACCTTCCTCGTGACGGTCCCGGGAGTGTCCAACCGGGCAATGACTAGACCATAGGCAACTACTTTCCACTTTGGCAAGTAGTTTTCACCGCCCGGCCGCCGGGGGCGGTGCCGATCACCCCGGGTCCACTACACTCGCGCAGGTCATGGAATTGAAGGCAGTCAAGAAGGACCTCATCGCCAAGATCGCAGCCCCCCGCGATTCGTCGCGCGCCGATCCGGTCGACCCCTACCTGCCCAGCGCCGGGAACCACGGCTACCGGGTGACCCGGTACGAACTGGACCTCACCTACAAGATGAGCTCCAACAACCTGCGTGGCCAGGCCGTCATCACCGCCACGGCCACCGAACCGCTCGACTCGGTGCAGCTCGACCTGTCCCCCCACCTCGACGTGTCCAAGGTGTCTCTCGACCGCGGTCGGGTCGCCAGGTACAGCCGGCCGCGGGGCAAGCTCACCGTCACCCCGGCCGAGCCGATCCCCGTCGGTGCCGCGTTCACGCTCACCATCCGGTACGCGGGCAACCCGCGCCCGATCCGCGGCGCATGGGGTGAGGTCGGGTGGGAGGAACTGACCGACGGGGTCCTGGTGGCCAACCAGCCCAACGGCGCCGCCAGCTGGTTCCCGTGCGACGACCACCCGTCGTCCAAGGCCCCGTTCCGGATCCGGCTCACCACCGACTCCCCGTACCGCGCGGTCGTGACCGGTTCGCTGGTGGGCAAGAAGCGCAGCGGCAGCACCACCACCTGGGAGTTCGACCTCCCGCAGCCCACCTCCACCTACCTCGTGACGATCAACCTGGGGCAGTACGAGCACCTGGAGGTGACGGGTGGGGCGGTGCCGTTCCACGCCTACCTGCCCGCGGACCTCAAGCGGGACTTCCGGGTGGCGTTCGCCCGCCAGCTCGAGATGATCGAGGTCTTCACCGACCTGTTCGGCCCGTACCCGTTCGGTGAGTACAAGGTGGTGGTGACCGACGACGAGCTGGAGATCCCCCTCGAGGCGATGGGCATGTCCACGTTCGGCCGCAACACCGCCGAGGCGGGCACGGACGACGAGCGGCTGATCGCCCACGAACTCGCGCACCAGTGGTTCGGCAACGCCGTCACCGCCGCCGAATGGAAGCACATCTGGCTCCACGAGGGCTTCGCCTGCTACGCCGAGTGGCTGTGGACCGAGTTCTCCGGCGGCGCCGACGCGGGCAGCCACGCGCTGCGCTACTACTCCAAGCTGCAGAACTCACCCCAGGACCTGCTCCTGGCCGACCCCGGCCCCAAGGACATGTTCGACGACCGCGTCTACAAGCGCGGCGCGCTCACCCTGCACGCCCTGCGCCTGACGATCGGCGACGAGCAGTTCTTCCAGCTGCTGCGTGACTGGGTGACCAAGTACTCGGGCAGCACCGCGACCACCGACGACTTCCTGCACATGGCCGCCGACCACTCCCCCGTCGACCTGCGTCCCCTGTGGTCCGCGTGGCTGTTCTCGGAACCGCTGCCACCCACCCTCGGCATGCCCGATGACCACGCCGGCCGCCGCTGAACC
>NZ_JAALEC010000041.1:0-1333 GCF_014145205.1 Dietzia sp. DQ11-44 | reverse complement strand
GGCGGTCGCCGAACCGGCGGGCCCGCACCCCACCACGAGGACATCGGTCGAAGCGGGAGGTCGCGGCCGTGGGTCCATGCGCTCCATGGTGGCAGGTCCGCGCCGGACCGGTCGGCGCCGACCTCGGCCGGGGTGGGGTGCCGCAGCCCCCGGGTGGGGACCGTAGTCTGTCGTCAGGGTCGGTCGATGCCGGTCCGCACCAGGCGACGAGGACGAATGAGGATGTCGAGCGATTCTGTGACGACCGGCACCGCTGAGACGGCGCCCGACCATGTGGTGGCGGGCGTGGACGTCGGCGACGCGGATCTCGCGGCGCTGCTGAGGGCGCGACTGGTGGAGGTCGAGGAGCTCCTGGTGAGCCGACTCGAGACCGGGGAGGACTTCCTCACCGAGGTCGCCCTGCACCTGGTCACCGCCGGCGGGAAGCGCTTCCGCCCCGTCGTCACCCTGCTCACCGGAGAGCTCGGTCCGGAACCCGACCGCGAGCGCCTGGTCAAGGCCGCCGTGGTGTGCGAGATGATCCACCTGGCCACGCTCTATCACGACGACGTGATGGACGAGGCGGCCGTGCGCCGCGGCGTGGAGTCCGCCAACAGCCGCTGGGACAACTCCACCGCGATCCTCGCCGGCGACTTCCTCTTCGCCCACTCCTCCATGCTCCTGGCGGACCTCGGCCCGGCCGCGGTCCAGCTCATCGCCCAGACCTTCGCGGAACTGGTCACCGGGCAGATGCGGGAGACGGTCGGTCCGGGCGACGGCGGGGACGCCGCCGACGCCGCCGGTCACTATCTCCGCGTGATCTGGGAGAAGACCGGGTCGCTGATCGCGGCCGCCGCCCAGTTCGGCGGCGAGTACTCCGGCGCCTCCGACGAGCAGATCCAGAGTCTGCGACGGCTGGGAGACGCCGTGGGGATCGCGTTCCAGATCGCCGACGACATCATCGACATCGCCTCTCCGTCGTCCGACTCGGGCAAGACTCCCGGGACCGACCTGCGCGAGGGTGTGCACACGCTGCCCATGATCTACGCGCTCGAGGCCGGTTCCACCGACGGCGACCGCCTCCGTGAACTGTTGGCGCAGCCGCTGACCGACGACTCCGAGGTCCACGAGGCCCTGGATCTCCTCCGCGCCTCCGAGGGGATGCGGCGCGCGCGGGCGACGCTCGAGCAGTACGTGGCGGACGCCATGGCCGAGCTGGACGTGCTGCCCGCCGGTCCCGCGAACGAGGCGCTGCGGCGGCTGGTCCGGTTCACCGTCGACCGCGTGAGCTGACCGCCGCGCCGGGCATCCGCTCCTGCGCCTGCGCGCCCGTCCAGCGCTCGGCTGGCTTCCA
>NZ_JAALEC010000406.1:0-3294 GCF_014145205.1 Dietzia sp. DQ11-44 | reverse complement strand
CCTCGCGGCCGTCGGCGGCGGCGACCTCGGACGGCGTGGCGACCGGCGCGTCGGCCTGGGCGACCATCATCCGGTTGGTCTGTGCCGAGAGGATCGGCCATTCTCCGCTGTGGGGGCGGGTGGGGGCGGCCGTGGCAGCCCGGTCGACCCCACACTCGGCGTGAGCGAGGATCAGGGTGAGGTTCCAGCGTTCGGCGCCGCCCGTGCCGGTGGCATTGACGCGCAGCCGCAGCTGGGACAGGGCGTATCCGGGACCCTCCTTCCTCACGTGCTGGAGGGTGGCGACGTAGTCGTAGCTGCCCCAGCTCCGGTACCCCGTCTGCTCCGAGTTCGGACCGGGCATCGCCACGCGGACCTCCTGCTCGAAGAGACCGTTCCGCCCCAGGATCACCGGCCCGTCCGAGCTCAGGGTCGCCGCCCCGGCGGTGGGGGAGCAGGCCGCGGTCGCGCGAATCGGGTTCCTGCCCGAGTAGCTGACCAGGTCCGCCCCCAGGATGCTGGCCGTCCGCACGTCCAGAGATCGGGTCTCGGAGACCGCGCCGGCGGTGGCGGCGGCCACGCCGGTGGGGTTCCCGTTCTCGCACCGCGACTGCGCATCGAGCGTCGAGCACGAGAATCCCACGGTGGTCAGGGGGAGCAGGAAAGTGGGAAAGGAGCCGGTGCTGCTGTGCGTCGCCGGACCGACGACCTGGCGGGACGTGTCGGGGCTCTGGCGGAAGGCGGTGACGGCGCCGACGTCGCTGTCCCGGACCGCTCGTTCCATCTGGCCGAAGGTCGACATCGCGCGGGCGAAGCGCGTGTTCTGGTGCGGATTGGCGGCCCCGAACTCGGCCGCGCCCACTGCGCTGTCGGACCACGTCGCCTCGGTGGGCCGGATCGAACCGAGTGCCAGGGCCGTCGTCAGGAGCAGGGCGAGGGCGCCGAGGACCGCCACGAGCGCCCGCACCGGATGCTGCCGGAGGGTCACCGCCCGACCTCGTCGTCGTCGTCATCGCGCCCCGGCCAGAAGGTCCACAGGACCCCGAGCGCGGCGAGCAGGGTGATCGAACCCAGGACCAGCGGGTTCCCGGCCCAGACGATCACGTTCGCCAGCCCGGGCACCGACCACAGCACCTTGCGGACGCTCTCGACCCGGTACATCCCCGGATCGGGGTTCGGATTGGCGTCGCCCTGCATCAGGATGAGCGCCTCGCCGGGCACCTGCGGATGGACCTCGATCACCCGGTGGGTGACGGGCAGCCGGCCGGGACGGTCGACGGTGACGACGTCGCCCACCCGGATCTCGTCCGCACTGATCTCCTTGACCACGGCGACGGAGCCGGTGGGGATCGTGGGGGACATGGACCCGGTCTTGAACATGATGAGCGTGATGTTCATCGTCACCGCCGCGATCACGAGACCGACCGCCACCACCCCGCCGGCGGCGAGCAGATTGGCCAGCCCGCCGGCGAGGTAGGAGCCGAATGACCTGCCGGGGGCGCGGTGCGCTCCCGCGGTGCGGGCCGGGGTTCCGCTGTGGGACATCGTTGCTGCGGTCTGCACGGCCATCACCTCTCGCGTGTCGTTCGTCGGTCTCGGATCAGTTGGTCGTCGCGGGTCAGGCGTCGTCGCTCTGCGCGTCGAAGTTCCAGAACACGGGGGCGGGCGCGATGCCGGCGGAATCCAGTCCGGCGGTCGGGGCCAGCTCGGCGCGCAGGCACAGCCACTTGTAGTCGTTCTTCTCCACGCGGGTCGTGGAGGTCGTGGGGGCGGCGAGTGTGCCGGCGGGCTTGAAGTTGGTGGCGGCAGCGGAGCAGTTGGACGGCGGGGTCGAGCCACCGCCGAGCTCGGCGATCGACACGGCGACCTTGCTGGTCAGCGCGTTGGAGGCGACGCTCTGCTGCGCGATGGTGACATCCGCGCCGAGCTTTCCCTTGTTCTCGTGCAGGCCCACCAGCTGGTAGACGGGCACTCCCGGGACCAGGGCCTTGGAGGCGGGTCCGAACTGCATGGTGCCGGCCTTGTCCTTGGTGACGAACTCGTTCCACCCCTCGGTGGCGTTGAAGTGGGCCTGGATGTTGAAGTCGCTGCCCGTGGTACCGAACTCGCTCACGCCCCACGCCGTGTCGGACCAGGCGGCCAGGGTCACCGCGGCACCGACGCCGAGCACCAGACCGGAGGCCATGATGGCGCGGGTCTTCTTGCGGCGGTTCTGCTTCGGCGAGGCAGTCGGGGAGGTCTGGGGCGTGGTGCTCATGGGTGGGCCTTTCCGGTGGAGGTGAGGGTGGGCGCCAACACTCTTGTTGACGTATCGCATTTATTATCGTTTACCTACTGGCCGGTAGTAAACGGAAGTAACGGTTTTGTAAACAACGTCACAGTTTCGCGATTCGCACCAAAAGTGCAGTTCAACAGGGAACCTGACATGTGTCTCATCTTCCATGCTGCGAGGTATTGGGAGGTCGCAGCCCTATTTGGACGCTGTGCCAGGACTGTCGGAGGCCTGAGACGGATCGCGACGGCAGCGACGACGACAGCAACAACGACACGCGACGACGAGGCATCCAGCCCGGCCGCGGCACCCGACTCAGGTGACAGCCCCACTTGGCGGGCATCTCGCAGGTCCCAGAGCCGAAATCCCGGCGAGAGGTCCGCCAACCGCGGCGTTGCGGGGGAGGGGTGAACAGGAGCGAGGACGGACCGCGCTCAGGAGCCGCGCAACTCCCACATCCGTAGAGCCAGGCGAAGCTCCATCGCGCGATCGCCGCGGCGCCATCCGGTCCCGAGAACCGAATCGAGGCGGTCGAGCCGCTGGTACACGGTGTTGACGTGGACGTAGAGCCGGTCGGCGGTGCCCGAGGGGCTGGCGTCGGCGGCAAACCAGGCCCTCAGGGTCTCCAGCAGGGCGGTTCCGCGGTCGCGGTCGTACCCGCGGATCGGCCCGAGGTTGCGCTCGATGAACTGCGTGACGTCACCGCGGTCGACCTCACTGAACAGCAGCCCGTACAGGCCGAGCTCCTCGGTGGCCGCCCCCTCGCCGGCGCGTCCCAGCGCGACGAGCAGCTGCGCGGCGCGCCGGGCCCGCTCGACGTGGTCGGTCACGGCCGCCAGGTCTCCGGTCGGGCCGGATGCGCCCACGGTCGCCGAGTGAGGGCTGAGCCGGGTCGCCACGTCGCGGGCTGTCTCACCGGCATCCGACCCGGGCAGGAGCATCACCGCGCGGTCGCCGTAGGTGGTCACCAGCCCGCCGTCGGCCCGGGCGAGCGACCGGCACTCCGTCTGTAGAGCCCGGGACATCCGTGTATCGGCGGGGGA
>NZ_JAALEC010000405.1:0-4796 GCF_014145205.1 Dietzia sp. DQ11-44 | reverse complement strand
GGTCGGAAGGCCTGGCGGGAGCGGGGTGCACGTCGGGGAGTCGTGCCGCCGCGAGCAGTCCGACCACACCGAACGCCGTCGCGCTCCAGGCGACCGTGGCCAGACCGAAGACCTCCAGCAGCCACAGACCGACAGGCAGGAAGATGGCCTCGGAGATCCCCACCGCGAGGCCGATCAGCGAGGTGGCGCGGCCGAGCATCCCGGGTGGCGCGAGCTCGGCGACCAGTGCGGAGCCGGCGACCGTCATCATGCCGAAGCCCGCCCCACGCACACCGCTGACCGCCAGCACCGCGAACGGCCCGTCGAACAGGGCGAGCAGCCCCGAGGGCAGGCCGAGGAGCGCGCTGCCGATCGCGAGCACCCAACGGTAGCCGATCGCCGCGGTGATCCTCGGGGTGAGCAGTTGGACCAGCACGGTGACCGTCATGAACACACCGGTGGTCGCACCGGCGACCAGCTCGCTGCCCCCGCCCCGGACCACGGCGAGGGGCACCACGGGCAGGAGCAGCGAGAAGCCACCGAAGGCGAGGAGCACCAGGACGAACGCCGCCGGCACACCGGGGGTCCGGGACAGCTGTGCGAACGCGCCCGGCTTCGTGACCCCCGCGGTCACTTCGCCATCACAGAGCGCCCTTGGTCGAGGGGATCCCGCTGATCCGCGGATCCGGCTCGACCGCGGCGCGCAGCGCCCGGGCGACGGCCTTGTACTCCGCCTCGGTGATGTGGTGGGGGTCGCGCCCGTAGTGCACGCGGACGTGCAGCGCGATGCGGGCGTGCGACGCGAGGGTCTCGAACACGTGCCGGTTGAGCACGGTGCCGTACGGCGCGCTGTCGTGGCCCACGACGACGTAGCCGATCATGACGTCGGGCTCCCCCGTGTGGACGCAGTACGGGCGCCCGGAGACGTCGACGACCGCCTCGGCGAGCGTCTCGTCCATCGGGATCGAGCACTGACCGAAGCGGCGGATGCCCCGCTTGTCGCCCAGTGCCTTCCCGAGCGCCTGGCCCAGAACGATGGCGGTGTCCTCGACGGTGTGGTGCGCCTCGATCTCGACGTCGCCCGTCGCGCGGACCGTGAGGTCGAACGCTCCGTGCTGGCCGAACGCGGTGAGCATGTGATCGAAGAACGGGACGCCGGTGGCGATCTCCGTCCGGCCGGTGCCGTCGAGGTCGATCTCGACGACGATCGACGACTCCCTGGTGGTGCGCTCGACGCGACCGACGCGTCCGCCCTGCTCGCTCATCGTCTCTCCCTCGTCGTGGTGATCTCTGTTCCCGCCAACTCGGCGCTCACCTGCAGCAGCCGGTCGTTCTCGCTCTCCAGCCCGATGGTCGCACGAAGACGGCCGGGGATGCCCACGTCGCGGATGAGCACGCCCGCGTCGAGGTAGCGCCGCCACGCGCGGGGCGCGTCCACGAAGGGCCCGTAGAGCACGAAGTTGGCCTCGCTGGGCAGCACGTCGTAGCCGAGCGACTCGAGCCCCGCGGTGACGCGCTTGCGCTCCTCGGCCAGCAGGGCGACCGACGCCAGGGTCTCCTCGGCGTGACGCAGCGCGGCCGCGGCGGCGGCCTGCGCGATCACCGACAGGTGGTACGGCAGACGGACGAGCAGCACGGCGTCGACGAACGAGGGGTCGGCCGCGAAGTAGCCGAGCCGCCCGCCGGCGAACGCGAAGGCCTTGCTCATGGTCCTCGAGACGACCAGCTTCGCCGGGAACTCGGCCAGCAGCGTGCACGCGCTCGGCGACGGGGAGAACTCCGCGTACGCCTCGTCGACCACGACGATCCCCGGTGCCGCGTCGATCAGCCGCCGCAGGTCGTCCAGCTCGATCACGTGGCCCGTCGGATTGTTGGGCGTGGTGAGGAAGACGACGTCGGGGCGGTGCCCGGCGATCGCCGCCAGCGCGGCCTCGACGTCGATCGCCAGGTCCGCGCCCCGGTCGACCGGGATCCACTCGGTGTCCGTGCCCGCGGCGAGGATCGGGTGCATGGAGTAGCTGGGGACGAATCCCATCGCACTGCGACCGGGTCCGCCGAAGGCCTGCAGCAACTGCTGGAGGATCTCGTTGGAGCCGTTGGCCGCCCACACCATGTCCACGTCCAGCTCCACCCCGGTCTGCCGCGTGAGGTAGGCGGCGAGGTCGGTGCGCAGGTCGACGGCGTCCCGGTCCGGGTAGCGGTTGAGGTCGGCCGCCGCCGCGGAGACCGCGGCGGCGATGTCGGCGACCAGCGCCGCACTGGGCGGGTGCGGGTTCTCGTTGGTGTTGAGCTGCACCGGCACCTCGAGTTGCGGGGCTCCGTAGGCGCTCTTGCCGCGCAGGTTCTCGCGCAGTGGCAGCGCGTCCAGGCCGACTCCGGGCCGGGGGGTGTCGGTCACTGGTCCTCCTCCTCGGCGGTGAGGTCCTCGAAGCGGGCCCGGACGGCCTCGCCGTGGGCCGGGAGACCCTCGGCGTCGGCGAGCGCGACGACGGTCGGGGCGATCTCCTTGAGCGCCGCGCGGTCGTAGTCGATGACGTGGATACCGCGCAGGAAGGTCTGCACACTCAGCCCGGACGAGTGACGGGCGGTGCCCGACGTGGGCAGGACGTGGTTCGAGCCCGCCGCGTAGTCGCCGAGCGGGACCGGGGAGTAGGCGCCCACGAAGATCGCCCCGGCGTTGCGTACCCGGGCGGCATCGGCGGCGGAGTCGCGGGTCTGCACCTCCAGGTGCTCGGCCGCGTACGCGTCCACCACGCGCAGGCCGGCGTCGATGTCGTCCACCAGGACGATGCCCGACTGCGGGCCCTCGAGCGCGTCGCGCACGCGGCCCGAGTTGAGGGTGACGGTGTAGCGGGCCTCGACCTCCCGCGCGACGGCGTCGGCGAGCTGCTCGGAATCGGTGACCAGAACGCTCGCCGCATTGGGGTCGTGCTCGGCCTGGCTGATGAGGTCGTAGGCGATGTGGACCGGGTCGGCCGTGTGGTCGGCCAGGACGGCGATCTCCGTGGGACCGGCCTCCGAATCGATCCCCACGACGCTGCGGCACAGTCGCTTGGCGGCGGTGACGTAGACGTTGCCGGGGCCGGTGACCATGTCGACGGGCTCGAGCTCGCGTCCGTCGGTGTCCTCGCCGCCGTGGGCGAGAAGGGCCACGGCCTGGGCGCCTCCGACGGCCCAGACCTCGTCGACCCCGAGCAGAGCACACGCGCCGAGGATGGTGGGGTGGGGCCAGCCACCGGAGTCGGCCTGGGGCGGGGAGGCCACCACGAGTGAACCGACCCCAGCGACCTGTGCCGGCACGACGTTCATGATGACGCTCGACGGGTACACGGCCTTGCCGCCGGGAACGTAGAGGCCCACCCGCTCGACGGGAACCCACTTCTCGGTGACGAAGCCGCCGGCGGCGACCTCGGTCACGGTGTCCGAGCGCCGCTGTGCGGAGTGGACGATCCTCGCGCGGCGGATGGCCTCGACCAGGGCCGCGCGCACGTCAGGGTCGAGGGCCTCGCCGGCCTCGGTGATGACCTCGGCGGGGACCCGCACCGAGGTGGGCCGCACCCGGTCGAACTTCTCGCCGTAGTCGAGCGCGGCGGAGGCCCCGTGCTCCCGGATCGCCTCGACCACCGGGCGGACGGTGTCGACGACGGAGTCGACGTCGGCGGCGCCTCGCGGGAGTGTGCGACGCAGCTCGGCGGTACCGAGGGTGCGACCGCGCAGGTCGATGCGGGAGAGCATGGTGTGGCCTTTCCTTTGATCACGGGACGTCGAGCAACCGGCCGACGGCCGCGAACCAGTCTAGGTGCGCCCGGGCCCGGGCCTGTCCCATGCCACCCTCGCGGGTGTTGTGGACCCGGTCGGGCGCACCCTCCGGCCGCTCACGCGCAGCAGGCGCCACCCCCGGAGTCGGCGCCGGCCTCGTCGTCGTCGTTCCTGTTGCTGTCACCCGCTACCGGCGACGTCCCGAACGTCTCCGAGTCGGCGAGGACCGTGTAGATCTCCCACCGCTCGCCTCCCGGGCCGGTGACCCACACCTTGTCCTGGGTGGCGAAGCAGCAGGTCGTGCCGATCTCCTCGTCGGTGAACAGGCCGGCGTCGGTCAGTCGCGCGATCTCGCCGTGGACCTGCTCGCTGGACTCGACCTCGACGCCCAGGTGGTTGAGCGAGCCTCCCTGGCCCGGGTTCTCGAGCAGGACCAGCTTGAGGGGCGGCTGCTCCACCACGAAGTTGGCGTAGCCGGGCTTGCGCTTGGCGGGCTCGACGCGCAGCAGCGTCGAGTAGAACCGGACGGCCTCGTCGACGTCGTCGACATTGAGGGCGAGTTGCACACGGGACATGGTCGGAACCTCCACCTCTGAGATGAATATCGAATTTGTTGCACCGCCCAGAGAACCAGCCTTTTCGATATTCGTCAAGAACCCGCGCTACACTCGCGGACATGCCCAAGGCCCTGCCCCTCCTCGACGTCAGCTCGCCGGTCTGCTGCGCGCCCGTATCGGCGGGGCCGATCGGCCACGAGGACGCCGTGGAGATCGCGCTGCGTCTCAAGGCCCTCGCCGACCCGGTCCGGATCCGGCTGCTGTCACTCCTGCTCACCAGTGACGACGGCGAGGTCCGCACAGGAGATCTGGCCGCCGCGACCGGCGTCGCGGAGTCGACCACCTCCCATCACCTGGGCCGGCTCCGCGAGGCCGGGATGATCGAGTCGGAGCGGCGCGGGATGAGCGTGTTCCACCGTGCCCGGGGGTCCGCGATCGACGCCCTGCGTGCCGCGCTCGACCCGAACTGCTGCACCTAGTGGGTATCTCCGTTAGTGCGTC
>NZ_JAALEC010000404.1:0-4947 GCF_014145205.1 Dietzia sp. DQ11-44 | reverse complement strand
GGCTGGAGCACCGCCACCTGGAAGAGCAACAGGGGCATGACGAACCCGAAGTCCCCCAGGACGTAGACGGCGATGGGGATGCCCAGGTTGGCCGAGTTGACGTAGCTGGCGGACAGGGCGCCGACGGCGAGGTCGGCGGCCGGCCGCCGGAGCCACAGCTTCGCGATGAGCACGTAGGCCACCGCCATGACGATCGCCGTCGCGGCGGAGACCACGAAGACGCCGGTGAAGACCTGGTCGAGCGTAGTCCGGGCGAGGGCGTCGAACAGCAGGGCCGGGGTGGCGACGAAGAACACGAGCCGGTTGAGCACCAGTCGGGCGTCGGAACCGAGGACCCGGGAACGGGCGAGCAGCCACCCGAGTGCGACGACCGCGACGATCACGGCGAAGCCGTTGAGGACGCCGGCCACTGCGGACTCCTGGGGTTCGGGGGAGGGGAGCGGTAACGCCGATCGGGGCCGAGCACTCCTGCGGGCAGGAGGCGCGACCCCGATCGGGTTGCTGTTGCCTGTGTCGGCGGCTATTTACCGCGAACGGGACGTGCGGTGCGGTTCGACCGCGCCGAGCAAGGGCTCAGCGGCTGGTGAACGGCAGCAGTGCCATCTCACGGGCGTTCTTGACCGCGACGGCGACCTGACGCTGCTGCTGCGGCGTGAGGCCGGTGACGCGGCGCGAACGGATCTTGCCACGATCGGAGATGAACGTGCGGAGGGTGTTGACGTCCTTGTAGTCGACCGTCTCGATACCCGCGACCTTCAACGGGTTCTTCTTGGGCCGACGACCCTCCTGGGCACGGATCTTCTTGGACGGGGTGCTACGCGCTTTTGCCATGATTACCTACTCACCAACTCGACTTCGTGACACCGGGCAGCTCGCCACGGTGGGCCATCTCGCGCATGCGGACGCGGGAGAGGCCGAACTTGCGGAGGTAGCCGCGGGGGCGGCCATCGGCGACGTCGCGGTTACGCACCCGCACGGGCGAGGCGTCACGCGGCATCTTGTTGAGCGCGGTCTGGGCGTCCATGCGCGCCTCGTCCGTGCTCTCGGGGTTCTTGATGATTGCCTTGAGCTCGGCGCGGCGCTCGGCGAACCGGGCCACCTTGGCCTTGCGCTGCTCGTTGCGCGCGATCTTTGACTTCTTGGCCACGGGTCAGCGCTCCTCTCGGAATTCGACGTGCTTGCGGACGACCGGGTCGAACTTCTTGAGGACGATGCGGTCCGGGTTGTTACGGCGGTTCTTGCGGGTCACGTAGGTGAACCCGGTCCCGGCCGTGGACTTGAGCTTGATGATGGGTCGAACGTCGTTACGTGCCATCTCAGATCTTCTCCCCACGGGCGCGGATACGGGCCACGACGGCCTCGATGCCATCGCGGTCGATGGTCTTGATGCCCTTGGTGGAGACCGTCAGCGTGACGCGACGACCCTCGGAGGGCACGAAGTAGCTACGGCGCTGGATGTTCGGGTTCCAGCGACGGTTGGTCCTGCGGTGTGAGTGCGAGACGGACTTGCCGAAACCCGGCTTCCGTCCCGTTACCTGGCAATGCGCCGACATGGCGTGGTTCTCCTTCCGCCTCCTCGTACGGTGGCGCGTGATGGTCGGGGCTCCCGGTCGGCCTGGGCCGAACAGCAGCGGATCACCACGTCGCGGGCACCGTGAGAGGCGATAGCAAACGTGCAGACAACAGCGATGGTCTAGTTTACGGCCCGACCGCGGGAAACGGTAATCAGCACGTCAACGCCGGTGGGGACGGCCGGCGGAGCGTGCGAATTGGGTACGCGGTCATCGTACGGGTACGATCTACCGATGCGTGTGCTGATACCGGGATCCCCGGTTCGGCCACTGGCAGTTGCGTGCCCCTGACGGGGCGGGCGCCAGACCCAAGACTTCTACCGAGCTAGAGGGATCCAGTATGAAGAACGACATCCACCCCGACTACCACCCGGTGGTCTTCCAGGACTCGGGCACCGGCACCAAGTTCCTCACCCGCTCCACCGCGAAGAGCGAGCGGACCGTCGAGTGGGAGGACGGCAACTCCTACCCGCTCATCGTGGTCGACGTGACCAGTGAGTCGCACCCGTTCTGGACCGGCGCGCAGCGCGTCATGGACACGGCCGGCCGTGTCGAGAAGTTCCAGCGCCGTTACGGCAACCGCACCCGCCGCACCAAGTGAGCCGCGGGTCGGTGCTCCGCCGCCGACCCACACCCACACCCGAGACCTCAGAGGACGTAACAGTCATGGCAGTTCCGAAGCGTCGCCTCTCGCGCGCCAACACCCATTCCCGCCGCTCGCAGTGGAAGGCCGAGAACCCGGCCCTCCAGGAGACCAAGATCGACGGCCGCGCCGTGGTGCTGCCGCGTCGCCTGGTCAAGGCCGCCAAGCTCGGCCTCGTCGACCTCGACCGCTGAGTGTCGGTCGACTGATCGCCGAGACGAACTGAGCTCCGCGGCGCCCGCGCGTCGCACGCACACGCCCGGTCACGAGCCCGGTGGGTCCCCCCGGACCCACCGGGCTCGTCGGCGTCATCAGGAGCCGGCGCGGACCGCGCATCGGTCGCGGTATTCCTCAGCCGTGGTTCAGGCGGGTGCGGGAGACTTCCCGGTATGAAGATCCTCGTTGTGGACGACGACCAGGCCGTGCGTGAATCCCTGCGCCGTTCCCTCACGTTCAACGGTTATTCGGTGGAGCTCGCGGGGGACGGGGTCGAGGCGGTCGAACGGCTCGACGCGAACCGTCCGGACGCGGTGATCCTCGACGTCATGATGCCCCGCCGCGACGGCCTCGAGGTGTGCCGGATACTGCGGAGTCGGGGGGACGACCTGCCCGTGCTCATGCTCACCGCCCGGGACGCGGTGTCCGAGCGGGTGGCGGGCCTGGACGCGGGCGCCGACGACTACCTGCCCAAGCCCTTCGCGCTGGAGGAGCTGTTGGCCCGGCTGCGGGCGTTGCTGCGTCGTCGGGGTCCGGAGGCCGAGGACGTGGACGAGGTGTTGGAGTTCGAGGACCTGCGGATGGACCTGGCGACCCGCGAGGTCAACCGGGGGGAGCGCCGGATCCAGCTGACCCGGACGGAGTTCTCCCTGCTCGAGTTGCTCCTGCACCATCCCCGTCGTGTCCTCACCCGGAGCCACATCCTCGAGGAGGTGTGGGGTTACGACTTCCCCACGTCGGGGAACGCGCTCGAGGTGTACATCGGGTACCTCCGGCGTAAGACCGAGGGCGACGGCGAGAGTCGTCTGATCCACACCGTGCGTGGCGTGGGATACGTGTTGCGCGAGACGCCGTAGTGCGAGCCCGCACGGTGGGGTGGGGCTCCACACCGATCTCCCTGCACCAGCGGGTCACCCTGTTGGCGGCGAGTTCGGTGGGCGTCGCGGTGGCCCTGATGGCCGTCGCGGCGTACTTCGTCGTGTCCGGGTCGATGTACAGCGAGGTCAACAACCGGCTCCAGCAACAGGCCGACCAACTGGTCAACAGCCAGCTCGCGTCGGAGTTCGCCCTCCAGTCCCGGAGCACCCTCATCGCGCTGCGGGCCTTCAACCCCAATCTGGACGCGCAGATCGTCGCGCCCTCCGGTGTGCGGACGGCCACCGGCGAACCCTTCCAGATCGGCGGCCCCGAGATCGCCGTGGTCCGCGGCGAGACCGAGTCGAGCCTGCGGACGGCCGGGGGCAAGCAGATCTATGCGGTGGGGGTCCGCGACGGTTCGACACTCATCCTGGCGCAGGACCTGAGCCCCACCAGGGCGGCCCTCAATCGTCTGGCGATCGTCCTGACGCTGGTGGGTGCGGCCGGCATCGCGCTGGCGGCGGTGGCCGGTACGGCGGTGGGGCGCACGGGTCTGGCGCCGGTCGCCCGGTTGACCAGGGCGGTGGAGCGGATCGCCAGGACCGACGACCTGCGGCCCATCCCGGTGGCGGGTGATGACGAGATCGCCCGGCTCACCGCCAGCTTCAACCAGATGCTCGTAGCGCTGGGGGAGAGCAGGGATCGACAATCGCGGCTCGTGGCCGATGCCGGGCACGAGCTCAAGACACCGCTGACCAGTCTCCGGACCAACGTGGAACTACTGATCGCCGCGAGCAGGCCGGGGGCGCCGACCATCCCGGCCGCGGACAGGGGGGCGCTCGAGGTCGACGTGATCGGTCAGATCTCCGAGCTCACCCAGCTGGTCGGGGACCTGGTCGAGCTCGCCCGTGAGGATTCCGGGGAGGTCGAGCTGGAGCCGGTCGCGGTGTCGGAGGCGGTCGAGCGGGCCCTCGAGCGGGTCCGTCGGCGGCGTCACGACGTGCGGTTCGACGTGGATCTGGCGCCCTGGTACTCGTTCGGTGACAACGCGGGGATCGAGCGTGCGGTGCTGAACATCTGCGACAACGCGGCCAAGTGGAGCCCGACCGGGGGAACGGTGACGGTCCGGATGAACCCGGTGTCGGAGTCGGTCGTGGAGTTGACCGTCGCCGACCAGGGGCCGGGTATCCCTGAGGAGGACAGGCAGCTGGTCTTCGAGCGATTCCACCGCTCGCGGGAGGCACGGGCGATGCCCGGTTCGGGGCTCGGGTTGGCGATCGTCCGCCAGGTGGTCACCCGGCACGGAGGCACCGTGGAGATCCATGACGCGGACGGTGGGGGCACCGAGGTGCGGATGACCATCCCCGGGTGTGAGCTCCCCCCGAACTGATCGACGGGGGACGCGGTCGTCTCAGCGGGCACACAGCGCGGTGAGGAACCATGTCGGATATGGAGAACGAGAACGATCGGGGCACGGGTGGTCCCCGGCCCGGCGACGAGTGGGCCTCGGGTCCGGGCGCGGGTCCGGGTGGATACGGTCAGCGGCCGGAGAGCCCGTATGGTCCCCGCGACGACGGTCGGCGACCGGGCCCGGCGGACGTCGGTCCGCCCCCTCCCGGTTCCGGGCAGCCCGGCCAGTACGGGCACGTGCAGCCGAAC
>NZ_JAALEC010000403.1:0-1020 GCF_014145205.1 Dietzia sp. DQ11-44 | reverse complement strand
ATCTCGAGGGGTTGGCCGGTGCCGACTTCGACGCCGACGCGGTCGCACTGGCCAGCGCGATGATGACGACGGACACCCACCCCAAGACGGCGCGGGTGGAGGTGGCGACGACGACGGGCGGCACCGCTCAGGTCGTGGGCATCGCCAAGGGGGTCGGGATGGTCGAACCGGACATGGCCACGATGATCGCCGTGATCTTCACCGACGCCGCCGTGGAGCCCGGTGTGCTGGACACCGCGTTCAGGGGTGCGGTGGACGACACGTTCAACTGCCTGTCCGTCGACACCGACACCTCCACCTCCGACACCGCGATCGTGCTGGCCAGCGGCGCGGCCGGGCCGGTGGACGAGGCCGGGATGCGGCGGGCCCTCGAGGCCGTGTGTCTGGACCTGACCCGTCAACTGGCCCGCGACGGAGAGGGGGCCACCAAGTTGCTCACCGTCGAGGTCACCGGCGCCCGCGACCGCGACCAGGCCAAGCGTGTGGCCAAGGCGATCCTCAACTCCCCACTGGTCAAGACCGCCGTCCACGGGGCGGACCCCAACTGGGGCCGGGTGGCCATGGCGATCGGCAAGTGCCACGAGGACACGGACATCGACCCGGAGCGGGTCCGCATCGTCTTCGGTGACCTCGAGACCTACCCCGCCTTCCCCGGTGAGGCCGAACTCGAGCGGCTCACCGAGATCATGCGGGCCGAGGAGGTCACGATCTCGGTCGACCTGGGCGTCGAGTCAGGCTCCGCCGACGGCGCCTGCACGGTGTACGGGTGCGACCTCTCGCGCGAGTACATCTCGATCAACGCGGACTACACGACGTGACCCCGCCTACCGGCGCGGGCGCGCCTCCGGACGCGGGCGCGGCGGAGGACCTCGAGGCGATCCGGGCGGTCTTCGCCCGCCGGCTGTACGTCATGGACACCAAGCAGTGGGACGCCTACGGGCCGTGCCACACCGAGGACGTGGTCAGCGAGTCCTGGGCGGCCGGCGGCGGGGCGCCCGAGGTGCGCGGTCGCGAGGCGCT
>NZ_JAALEC010000402.1:0-3246 GCF_014145205.1 Dietzia sp. DQ11-44 | reverse complement strand
CGCTCGCGGAGGCGCCGCCGGTCGTCGTCGCGGAGCCGCGTCAGCGACCGGCACGGCGACGCGCGACCAGGTCCACGACCGCCCCTGACGCCGGCGATCGTTAGAGGTGTCGGGCCCGGTGGCGCGGTCGGTTTGACCTGCTGTGCCGCCGGGCCGTAACCTTGACAAGTCGCTCGTGGCGGCGCTATGTCGTCGCGCGAGAAGTCGCGGGCCGGGCCGTCAAGGCCGCGGGACCGGCGATCCCGGTCGACGAGAGTCGGCCGGTCAGAGAGAACACCGCACAGTAGTTGTGGACGTCCCAGTGGCGGCCACACACCCGAGAAGCAAGGGGAAGCCCTCGATGTACGCGATCGTCAAGACCGGCGGCAAGCAGTACAAGGTCGCCGAAGGTGACCATGTCAAGGTCGAGAAGATCGAGGGTGAGGCCGGTACCTCCGTGTCCCTGTCCCCGATCCTCGTGGTCGACGGTTCGACCGTCACCTCCGCTGCCGACGCCCTGGCCAAGGTCTCCGTCTCCGGCGAGATCGTCGAGCAGACCAAGGGCCCGAAGATCCGGATCCACAAGTTCAAGAACAAGACCGGGTACCACAAGCGTCAGGGCCACCGTCAGAAGCTGACGGTGCTCAAGATCACCGGTATCAAGTAATCCACCACGGCCGCCAAGGCCACCAGCTCAGCGCCCTCGGGCGTCTTCCCTGAAGGAGGGGTTCGGACATGGCAAGTAAGAAGGGCGCATCCAGCACCCGTAACGGTCGTGACTCCAACGCGCAGCGTCTCGGCGTCAAGCGCTTCGGCGGCCAGGAAGTCAACGCCGGCGAGATCCTGATCCGCCAGCGTGGCACCAAGTTCCACCCGGGCGTGGGCGTCGGCCGTGGCGGCGACGACACGCTGTTCGCACTGGCCGCCGGTGCGGTCGAGTTCGGGACCAAGCGCGGCCGCAAGACCGTCAACATCGTGCCGGTCGGCGTCGAGGCCTGACCCGGCGACACTGACGCGATTCGCCCTCGGGGGCCGGGCGGGGTCTGATGACCCCACGCCCGGTCCCCGAGAGCATTTGCGCCACATCCGTTAGTCCCACCACCAGCAGGAGGAGTCCGCTTATGTCGAGATTCGTCGACCGCGTAGTGCTCCACCTCGCGGCGGGGGACGGTGGCCGCGGGTGCACGTCCGTGCACCGGGAGAAGTTCAAGCCGCTCGGCGGCCCCGACGGGGGCAACGGCGGGAGCGGCGGGGACGTGGTGCTGGTGGTGGACCCCCAGGTCCACACGCTGCTCGACTTCCACTTCCGGCCCCACGCGCGCGCCGGTAAGGGAGAGCCCGGGATGGGCGCCAACCGGAACGGCGCCCAGGGTGATGACCTCGTCCTGGCGGTGCCGCCCGGGACCGTCGTGCTGGACCAGAACGGTGAGATGCTGGCCGATCTGGTCGGTGCCGGGACCCGCTTCGTGGCGGCCGAGGGCGGCAAGGGTGGGCTCGGTAACGCCGCGCTCGCCTCCAGGGCCCGCAAGGCCCCCGGGTTCGCCCTGCTCGGTGAGCCCGGCGAGGTCCGCGACCTCACCCTCGAGCTCAAGTCCATGGCCGACGTCGGACTGGTCGGGTTCCCCTCTGCCGGCAAGTCCTCTCTCGTGTCGGTGCTCTCCGCGGCCAAGCCCAAGATCGCCGACTACCCGTTCACCACCCTGGCCCCCAACCTCGGGGTGGTCTCGGTGGGCGACGACACGTTCACCATCGCGGACGTGCCCGGGCTCATCCCGGGTGCCAGCGAGGGGCGGGGCCTGGGCCTGGACTTCCTGCGCCACATCGAGCGCACGGCCGTCCTCGCACACGTCGTGGACTGCGCGAGCCTCGAGTCCGACCGCGACCCCATCTCGGACGTCGACGCGCTCGAGGCGGAGCTCGCCGCCTACCAGCCGGAACTCGCCGACGCCGGTCTGGGGGAGCTGGCCGATCGGCCGCGGGTCGTGGTGCTCAACAAGATCGACGTGCCGGACGCCGCTGATATGGCCGAGATGGTCACCGCCCACTTCGAGGCCAAGGGCTGGCCGGTGTATGCCATCTCCGCGGTCGCGCACAAGGGCCTGGACGAACTGAGGTACGGGCTCTACGAGCTCATCAAGGCCCACCGCAAGGCCAACCCGCCGGCGGCGCCCGAGCGGATCGTGTTGCGGCCGAGGACCGTCGACGTGGCCGAGTTCACCGTCCGGAAGGACCCGAACGAGGCCGGTGCCTACGTGGTCTCGGGATCCAAGCCCGAGCGCTGGATCCGCCAGACAGACTTCGCCAACGACGAGGCCGTCGGCTTCCTCGCCGACCGCCTGGCCCGGCTCGGGGTCGAGGACGCGCTCATCAAGGCCGGCGCGCAGGCGGGCTGCACGGTCACCGTCGGCGACGTCTCCTTCGACTGGGAGCCGCAGACCCCGGCCGGTGTGGACCTCATGCGTACGGGCCGAGGCACCGACATCCGGTTGGAGTCCGACGAGCGCGTGGGCGCCCACGAGCGCAAGTACCGCAAGCGGGTGCGCCGCGGGCTGATCGACCCCGACGAGGAGATCCTGGAGTGACCGGCGAACCGGAGCTGCGGCGCCGGATCGGCACGGCCCGCCGGGTGGTGGTCAAGATCGGCTCGTCGGCCATCACGAGCTTCGGTGGCGGGATCCGCCGGCCGCAGCTCGACGCCCTGGCCGACGTCTGCCAGGCGCGCATGGCCGCGGGGTCGGACGTCTTCGTGGTCTCCTCCGGCGCGATCGGCGCGGGGATGTCCCCACTGGGGATGACCACCCGACCCGCCACCCTGTCCGCCAAGCAGGCGGCCGCCAGTGTGGGGCAGCTCGAACTGGCCCGGGCGTGGGGCGACTCGTTCTCCAGGTACGACCGCGTGGTGGGCCAGGTCCTGCTGACGGCGGGGGACATCGGGCGCCGGGAGAGCGCGGCCAACGCGCAGCGCACCCTGGACCGACTCCGCACGCTCGGCGCGGTGCCGGTGGTCAACGAGAACGACACGGTGGCCACCAACGAGATCCGCTTCGGGGACAACGACCGCCTGGCCGCGCTGGTGGCCCACCTCATCAGCGCCGATGCGTTGATCCTGCTCTCGGACGTGGACGCGCTCTACGACTCCGACCCCCGCAAGGGTGACGCCACCGCGGTGACGATGGTGTCGGGCGCGGCCGACCTCGACGGGGTGGTGGCCGGGGCCGGCGGTGCGCTGGGCACCGGCGGGATGGCCTCCAAGCTCGCGGCCGCGCG
>NZ_JAALEC010000401.1:0-4321 GCF_014145205.1 Dietzia sp. DQ11-44 | reverse complement strand
GAACCACGGTGCGCGGGAGAGGTCGGTGGAGGCGACGGCGCGGCGTACCGCACGGTCGTCGGGGTCACCGGGGTCACCAGGGTCACCGGGGTCACAGACGACGGCGAGGGATTCCAGGTCGCTACCCGGGACGGCCTCCCCCCGGCCCACCGATCCGGTGACCCACACCGCGTGTGCCACCGCCGGTCCGAGACGCGCCGCCAGCTCACGCCGCAGCCCGTCGGACCAGGCCCGCGCGCGCTCGTCGTGGGGATCACGGGAAGGCGCCATGAGGGCATTCGACCACGCGGTCGGGCGGCCCGGCGAGCGGGGAGCAACGGCGTGAGGGCGTGTTAATCGGATCGAAACATCAGGCAACCCGAGGGTCACACGCGGTGGGAAAACTATCGGCAGACAGGAACTGCTCCTGACGCCACCCGGGTTCACAGACCCCCGCCCCGAGAGGAGTGCCGGACATGAGTGACCCCTCCGGACTCACCACCCCGGCCCCCGAACGTCGGGGTGATCACGACGACCTCGCCGATCTCGGCTACGACCAACAACTCCACCGGAGCCTCGGCACGTTCGCCTCGTTCGCCGCCGGGTTCTCGTTCGTCTCGATCCTCACGACCATCTTCCAGCTGTTCGGCCTCGGGTACGGGTTCGGCGGCCCGGCGTTCTTCTGGACCTGGCCGATCGTGTTCGCCGGCCAGTTCCTGGTCGCGTTGTGCTTCGCGGAGCTCGCGGCCCGGTACCCCATCTCGGGAGCGATCTACCAGTGGTCCCGGCGGATGGGCGGCGAGGTCGTCGGGTGGTTCGGCGGCTGGTTCATGATCCTCGCGCAGATCGTCACCGCCTCGGCCGCGGCCATCGCGCTGCAGGTCGTGCTGCCGAACATCTGGTCCGGTTTCCAGATCATCGGTGACGATCCGGCCCTCACCTCGCCCTCCGGCGCGGCGAACGCCGTCCTGCTCGGATCGGTTCTCCTCGTCATCACCACCACGATCAACTCGCTCGGCATCAGGTGGATGGCCTACGTCAATAACATCGGTGTGACCTGCGAGATCGTCGGCGTCGTCGCGGTGATCCTCGCGCTGCTGACCCACGCCGTCCGCGGGCCGCAGGTCGTCTTTGACACCGCCGGCATGGGGGATCAGCCCGGATACATCTGGGCGTGGGTCGTCTCCGGGCTCATGGCCGCCTACGTGATGGTGGGATTCGGCTCGGCCGGCGAACTCGCCGAGGAGACCGTCAACCCGCGCCGGGTCGCCCCCCGCACCATCCGGATGGCACTGACCGTCTCGGCGTTCGGCGGTGGGCTCATGATCCTCGCCGCGCTCATGGCCGCGCCCAGCCTCACCGACGGCCGGCTGGCCACCGAGGGCCTGCCGTACGTCCTCAACTCCGTGCTCGGGAACTTCTGGGGCAAGGTGCTCCTCGTGGTGGTCGTGGTGGCCATCTTCATCTGCACCCTCGCCATCCAGACCGCGGCCACCCGGTTGATGTTCTCGATGGCCCGCGACGGGCGCCTGCCCTTCTCTGCGACCCTGTCACGCGTCAACCCCCGCACCGGCACCCCGATCGCCCCGGCCGTGCTCATCGGTCTGTCATGCATCGCGATCCTGCTGGTCAACATGGGCAACGCCGCCATCTTCGCCACCCTCGCCTCGGTGTGCATCATCCTCATCTATCTCGCCTACCTCTGCGTGACCGCGCCGCTGCTCCTGCGTCGGCTCAAGGGGTGGCCCAACGGCCCCCGGCTCACCGACGCCGAGGGCAAGCCGCTGTTCTCGCTGGGCCGCTGGGGGGTCCCCGTGAACGTCATGGCCGTGGGGTACGGACTGCTGATGACGGTCAACCTCGCCTGGCCGCGGGCCGAGATCTTCGACCCCTCGGGCGAGACCCCGTGGATGCGATGGGCCGGCGTCCTGACCGTCCTCGCCGTGGTGGGGCTCGGCATCCTGTGCTTCCCCCGCGGCAAGACCCATCCCAAGCCCGTCAAGATCGGAGAGTGACCTGAGATGACCAGCACCACCGAACCCGGCATCACGACACCCGGCACCACCGCGAGCACGTCCACCACCTCGGGTGCCCGCGACCACGCCCGAGCCCAGGCCGGCGCGATCACCGACTCCATGCCGGTCGTCCCCGCCACCGACTGGCCCCACCCGCCGGCGGACGTGCCGGCCGACCGCCTGACGTGGGCGGAGTCCGTCCCCGGGGGCCGGTACACCGCGGTCACCCTGGCGCGGGGCACGCGCATCCGACTGACCGACCGGGACGGCACGGCCTGCGCCTCGCTCATGATGTGGCGCGCCGACGCCCCCTGGGAACGCCTCAACACCGCGGACACGGTCAAGGTCCCGTGGCAGGCCTACCTCGGCACCGGTCATCCGCTGCTCTCCGACCAGGGGCGCGTGCTCGCGACGATCGTCGCGGACACCTCCGGCCATCACGACGCGCTGTGCGGTGCCTCGACCCTGGCCGGCAACGTCGCCCGCTACGGGGCCGGGGCGCCGGAATCCGGGTCACCGGCCGGACGGGAGTTGTTGCTGCTGGCCGCCCTCAAACACGGGCTGGGTGAGCGGGATCTCCCCCACACCGTGTCGTTCTTCCACGGCGTCCGCGTCGACGACGACGGGGCGCTCGTCTCCACCGGGAACGCCGGGGCGGGGGCGACCGTCGACCTGGTCCTGCACCTGCCCGTCGTGGTGGCCGTCGCGGTCGCCGACCATCCGCTGGATCCGTCGGAGCGGTACCACGCCGGGACCGTGGAGTTCCTGGCGTGGAACGCTCCGCAGGACCTCGACGCACTCCGCGAGGGAGCCCTCCCCGGCGTCGGGGAGGACCTCGAGTACCGCCGTGCCGTCGCCAACTCCGAGGCCGCCCACCGCGCCTCCACCCCGATCGCCTGAGGAGAATCCGCCATGACACCGACGACCGTCACCACCGAGCCTCCGACCACAGACCCCCGGACCGGCGCCGCCGCAGACCTTCCCGCCGCAGACCTCGCTCTCACGGACGGGGCCGTTGTCGCCGACGAGACCGTCGCCGCCAGAGCCGCCTGGTCCCACGTCCTGCACGCGGGCCAGACCCTGACCATCGTGGACCTCGAGGGCAACCAGGCCGTCGACACCCTGTTCTACGACGCGCACGACCCCACCCGTCGCTACAGCGCCCCGGCGACCGTCGCCGCCCAGGGATCGATCTTCCTGACCGAGGGGAGTGTCCTGCGCGACGACGCCGGCGAGCCCCTCGTGACGATCACGGCCGACGAGGTGGGCAATCACGACACCCTCGGGGGCGCGTGTTCGCAGGAGTCCAACACCCTGCGGTACGGCCACCACACCCGGCACCAGCACGCCTGCGTGGAGAACTTCCTCCGGGAGGGCGCCCGGCACGGACTGGGCAAGCGGGACCTGGTCCCCAACGTCAACTTCTTCATGAACGTGCCCGTGGACGCCGACGGCACCCTCGGCATCGTCGACGGGCTCTCCGCGCCCGGCAAGCGCCTGGCGCTACGCGCCGACCGCGACGTGATCGTCCTGGTCTCCAACTGCCCGCAGATCAACAACCCGTGCAACGGCTTCGACCCGACGCCGGTGCGGATGATCGTCACCGCCTGAGCCCGGAGCCCACCGTCCGCCCACCCGCCCCCCGCGCACCCGCCATCACAGGAGAAGCCGCCATGACCCGCCTCGAGATCCTCAACCCGGGACTCATCACCACCGTCCAGGACTGGCCCGGCCGCATCGGGTACTGGGGCGTGGGCGTCCCGCCGTCCGGGGCGATGGACGACTACTCGCTCCGCCTGGTCAACATCGCCGTGGGCAACCCGGAGGGCGCCGCCGGTCTGGAGTGCACTCGGGGTGGACTGTCGATCCGACCGGACGCCCCGGTCACGGTCGGCGTGGGCGGGGCGCACGTGCGGCCCACGGTGGACGGCCGCCCGGTGGCCCAGTGGAAGCCGGTCCACCTGGAGGCGGGATCCGTGCTCGACGTCCCGGTGCTCGACGGGCCGGGCATGCGCGTGTACGTGGCGGTCGGGGGCGGGATCGAGGTGGAGCAGTACCTCGGGTCGTCGTCGACCTTCACCCTCGGACGGTTCGGGGGGCACGAGGGGCGCAACCTGGCGGCGGGGGACGCCCTCGCCGTCGGTGAACCCGGGCCGGGCGTGCCGCGCCGGATCCTCGCCGACGAGGTCCCGGCCATCGGGCACCACTGGCACATCGCCGTGGCCGAGGGGCCGCACGGCGCCCCGGAGTTCCTCACCCGCGCGGGGATGGACGAGCTCTACGGGGCCAGCTACACCGTGCACTTCAACTCGGACCGCACCGGGGTC
>NZ_JAALEC010000400.1:0-2183 GCF_014145205.1 Dietzia sp. DQ11-44 | reverse complement strand
TGGGCCTTGGCCTGGGCTCGTGGGGTCAGCGCCACGGCCTCCTGCTGATCCATCTGCGACCTCGGTACCGTCGAACTCAGTGGAAGAAGTGCCGGGCGCCGGTGAAGTACATCGTGATCCCGGCCTTCTCGGCGGCCTCGATCACCTCTGCGTCCCGGACGGACCCGCCCGGCTGCACCACCGCGCGCACCCCGGCCTCGGCGAGCACCTCGAGCCCGTCGGCGAACGGGAAGAACGCGTCCGACGCCGCCACGGCCCCGGTCACCCGCTCCCCCGCGCGCTGCACCGCGAGCCGGGCCGAGTCGACACGGTTGACCTGGCCCATGCCCACTCCGACGGTGGCGCCGGACTGGACCAGCAGGATGGCGTTGGACTTGACCGCCCGGCAGGCGCGCCACGCGAACAGCAGGTCGCGCAGGGTCGCCTCGTCGGCGTCGTCGCCGCACGCCTTGGTCCACCCCGCGGTCACGTCGCCGTCGGCGTCCAACGAATCGCGCTGCTGCACCAGCACGCCGCCGGAGATCTGCTTGCGCTCGAGCTCCCCCTGCGCCGGCGGGTTCGCCTCGAGGATCCGGATGTTCTTCTTCCGCTGCAGGATCTCCACGGCACCGTCCGCGTAGGAGGGCGCGATGATCACCTCGGTGAAGATCTCGGCCACCTGCTCGGCCATCTCCAGGGTCACCTCGCGGTTGGCGGCGATCACCCCGCCGAACGCGCTGACGGGGTCGCACTCGTGGGCGGCGCGGTGGGCCGCGGCGATGTCGGCGTCGATCGCGATGCCGCACGGGTTCGCGTGCTTGATGATCGCCACGCACGGCTCGGCGTGGTCGAACGCGGACCGCCAGGCGGCGTCGCCGTCGACGTAGTTGTTGTAGCTCATCTCCTTGCCGTGCAGCTGCTCGGCCTGAGCGAGTCCGGGGGCCGCGGCGGAGTCCGTGTAGAGGGCGGCGCCCTGGTGCGGGTTCTCTCCGTAGCGCAGGGTGGCGGCCAGGTCGAGACTCTGCCCCTGCCACACCGGAAAGCTCTCGTCCCCGTCCCCCGCGGGGGTCGCGGTCTGCTCCGTCATCCAGGTGGCCACCGCGACGTCGTAGGCACCGGTGTGGCGGAAGGCGGCGGCGGCGAGCCGACGGCGCTCCTCCAGCGGGAATCCGCCCGCGGCCACCGCGTCCAGGGCCTCGCCGTACCCGGCCGGGTCCACCAGCACCGCGACCGACGGGTGGTTCTTGGCCGCCGCCCGGACCATGGACGGACCACCGATGTCGATCTGCTCCACGCACGCGTCGAAGTCCGCGCCGGAGGCGACGGTGTCTGTGAAGGGATAGAGATTGACGACGACGAGCTCGAACGGACGCACACCGAGTTCCGCGACCTGCTCGAGGTGTTCCGGCTTGCGCGTGTCGGCCAGGATGCCCGCGTGCACCCGCGGGTGCAGGGTCTTCACCCGGCCCTCCAGGCATTCGGGGAACCCGGTCAGGTCCTCGACGGGCGTCACCGCGACCCCCGCGGCCGCGATGCGCTGGGCGGTGGAACCGGTTGACACGATCTCGACGTCGGCGGCCGCCAGACCCCGCGCGAGATCCTCGAGTCCGGTCTTGTCGTAGACGCTGATGAGCGCACGGCGGACGGGCCTGCGGGAGTCGGTCACGATAGGTGCACCTTTCGACCTTCGGTGTGGAGTCGGCCACGGGCGGCGGCCGCGAGGATGTCGACGAGCAGCTCGCGCTCGACGACCTTGATTCGTTCGTGGAGGGACGACTCGGTGTCGTCGGGGAGGACGTCGACCGCGCACTGGGCGATCACCGGGCCCGTGTCCACCCCGGCGTCGACCAGGTGGACGGTGCATCCCGTGACCCTCACCCCGTAGGCGAGCGCGTCCCGCACCGCGTGGGCGCCGGGGAAGGACGGCAGCAGGGCCGGATGGGTGTTGACCACGCGCCCGGCGAACTCACCGAGGAACGCCTCGCCGAGGATGCGCATGAAGCCCGCGGAGACGACCCAGTCCGGCGAGAACCCGCGCACCGCGTCCGTCAGCGCACGGTCCCAGGACGGGCGGTCGGGGTGATCGGCCGGACGGACGACCGCGGTGGGCAGTCCGGCGGCCCGGGCGCGGGTCACGGCCTCGCACTGGCGATCGGAGACCAGGCCGACCACCCGGTAGGGGCAGTCGGCCCCGTCGGACGAGT
>NZ_JAALEC010000399.1:0-4129 GCF_014145205.1 Dietzia sp. DQ11-44 | reverse complement strand
TGGCGGCCGCGGACCCGCTCATGCCAGCCCGCGCAGACGCGAGGCGGTGGTGCCGATCTCCCGCGCCCCGACCATCGAGTCCGCGTCGATCAGCACCGACCGGCCGGGTCGCCTCTCCCGGGAGCGGGTGGTCTCGTACGGGAACGGGATCATCGGGTGTCCTTTCCGGGACGCGGGCGACGTGCGTACGACAGGGCAGAACAGACCGATGGGTCCATCTATTCCCCACGCCCGCACCCCCACTCCGACCGCCCGGGCGGTGAACACTGGCTTAACGGGATCGCGGCGATCCCGCCCCACCACTACAGTCATGGGATGCGCACCGTCCTCCATACCAAGCTCGACGAGTTCTCCGACCAGCTGGTCCGGTTCTGCGAGATGAACAACCGACTCCTCGACCTCGCCACCGTGGCGCTGCTCGAGGGTGACGAGGTCGCCGCCACCGAGGTCATCGACGGCGCGGCCGAGGTGGAGGATCTGCGCGAGGCGAGCGAGCAGCACGCCTTCGATCTGCTGTTGCTCGAGGCACCCGTGGCCCGCGACCTGCGGCAGGTGGTCTCCGGCATCTACATCGTCGAGCACTTCACGCGGATGGCCGCCCTCACCGGCCACATCGCCCGCGTCGCCCGCCGACGCCACCCCAACCCGGTCATCCCCGGGCCCGTGGTCCCGACGATCCGCGAATTCGCGGAGCGGGACTCGGCCATGGCCCGGAATCTCGGGCAGCTGCTCCCCACCAAGGACGTCCGCCTCGCTCGCTCACTCGATTCGGAGGACGACGCGGTCGATTCCCTCCACGCCGACCTCATGCGGCAGATCTCCGCCGAGGACTGGCCGCACGGCTCGGTCGCGGCGGTGGATCTGGCGCTGCTCGCCCGCTACTACGAGCGGTTCGCCGATCACACGGTCAGCATCGCCAACCGCGTGGTCTACCTCGCCACGGGTGAGAGGCCCGGGGGCGGGTCGCTCTCCCACCTCGAGGACGGCACCGTCCTCGACTGACCCGATCCGATCTCCGATGTGAGGAGCCCGCCGTGTCCCGTCCCATCCACTTCGAGATCCACGCCTCCGATCCCGCGCGGGCGTGCGCGTTCTACGCTGCCGTCTTCGGCTGGACCTACCAGGACTGGAGCGACTTCGCCGGGTCACCGTACTTCGGCGTGACCTCCGGCCCCGAGGACCAACCGGGCATCAACGGCGCGATCATGCAGCGCAACGGCGACACCCCTGCGACGGGATCGCCCGTCGCCGGCGCGGTGCTCACGATGGGGTGCGGGGACTTCGACGCCACCGCCCGCGCGATCCTCGACGCCGGCGGGACGGTGGCCATGGACAAGCACGCCCTGCCGGGAATGGCGTGGCAGGGCTACTTCCTCGACACCGAGGGCAACGTGTTCGGCATCCACCAACCGGACCCCGACGCGAAGTAGGGCGACCGCATGACCCGGGTGTGAGCCCGGGTCATGCGATGGTGGGTGAGCCACCGTGGGGGGTCACCTGCTGCCGCGGGGCCTCACCGGCAGATCGCGCCCGTCGAGGCCGACTGCACGAGCTTGGAGTACTTGGCCAGCACACCGCGGGTGTAGCGCGGCGGGAGCGGCTCCCACCCGGCGCGACGCGCTTCCAGCTCGGCCTCGTCCACCAGCAGGTCCAGTGTCCCGTCGGACACGTCCAGGCGGATGCGGTCGCCGTCGCGGACCAGGGCGATCGGTCCACCGTCCACCGCCTCGGGGGCGATGTGGCCGACGCACAGGCCGGTGGTGCCACCGGAGAACCGCCCGTCCGTCATCAACAGCACGTCCTTGCCGAGCCCGGCGCCCTTGATGGCGCCGGTGATCGCGAGCATCTCGCGCATGCCCGGGCCGCCCTTGGGCCCCTCGTAGCGGATCACCACGACGTCCCCGGCGGTGATCGTGCCGTCCTCCAGCGCGTCCATGGCGGAGCGCTCCCGCTCGAACACGCGGGCAGTGCCCTCGAAGACATCGGAGTCGAAGCCGGCGGACTTGACCACGGCGCCCTCCGGGGCGAGCGACCCGTGCAGGATCGTGATGCCGCCGGTCGGGTGGATCGGCTCGCTCATCGCGCGCAGCACCAGCCCGTCCGGGTCCGGCGGGGCGATGTCCGCGAGGTTCTCGGCGACGGTGCGTCCGGTGACGGTGAGGCAGTCGCCGTGTAGGAGTCCCGCGTCGAACAGGGCCCTCATGACCACCGGAACACCGCCGATCCGGTCGACGTCGGTCATCACGTGCGCACCGAACGGCTTGACGTCCGCGAGGTGCGGCACCCTGGCGCCGATGCGGGCGAAGTCGTCGAGCGTGAGCTCGACCTCCGCCTCGCTGGCGATCGCGAGCAGGTGCAGGACGGCGTTGGTGGATCCACCGAAGGCCATGACCACGGCGATCGCGTTCTCGAACGCCTCCTTGGTCATGATGTCCCGGGCGGTGATCCCGCGGCGCAGCAACTCGACCACGGCCTCCCCGCTCGCCTTGGCGTAGTCGTCCCGCCGACGATCCGGAGCGGGCGGGGACGCACTGCCCGGGAGGGACATCCCGAGCGCCTCGGCCGCGCTCGCCATGGTGTTGGCGGTGTACATGCCGCCGCACGCCCCCTCGCCCGGACAGATGGCGCGCTCGATGGTGTCGACGTCCTCGCGACTCATCAGACCGCGCGAGCACGCCCCGACGGCCTCGAACGCGTCGATGATGGTGACCTGCTTCTCCGTGCCGTCGGAGAGCGTGGCGAAGCCGGGCAACGTGGACCCCGCGTAGAGGAAGACGCCGGCCAGGTCGAGGCGCGCGGCGGCCATGAGCATCCCCGGTAGGGACTTGTCGCAGCCGGCGAGCAGCACCGACCCGTCGAGCCGCTCGGCGCTCATCACCGTCTCGACACTGTCGGCGATCACCTCGCGGGACACGAGCGAGAAGTGCATGCCCTCGTGTCCCATCGAGATGCCGTCGGACACGGAGATGGTGCCGAACTCGAGCGGGTACCCGCCGCCGGAGTGGACGCCCTCCTTGACCGCCTTGGCCAGCCGGTCGAGGGAGAGGTTGCACGGGGTGATCTCGTTCCACGAGGACGCGACGCCGATCTGGGGCTTGACCCAGTCGTCGTCCCCCATCCCGACCGCGCGGAGCATGCCCCGCGCCGCGGTCTTCTCGAGGCCGTCGGTGACGTCCCGGCTGCGGGGCTTGATGTCCACACCGTCGCGGGTGCTCGTCTGATCAGTCTGCTGCGTCATACCGCCAGACTAGGCGGTGGACGGGAGAGGGCCGCAGGAGACGCGACGGGTCAGACCGGGGTCAGCTCGAGCAGGCGCCCGCCCGGGCCGTCCTCGAGCACCCAGATCGCCCCGTCGGGGGCCTCGGCGAGCGCCCTGACCCGCTCGCCCATGTCCCATTCCCGTACGACGGTCGCGGTCTCGTCCCGCAGTTCCACGCGGACCAGATTCTGGCCGGACAAGCCGCCCACCAGCGCGCTGCCCGCCCACCCGTCGAAGCGGTCCCCGCCGTAGATCAGGAGGCTGCCGGGAGAGATGGCGGGCACCCAGTAGGTGGCGGGTGGGACGAAGCCGTCCCCGTCCCGGTGGTCCGGGATGTCCCCGCCGTCGTAGTGCCGTCCCATCGAGGCCCGGGGCCACCCGTAGTTCGCGCCCTCGGCGAGCAGGTTGAGCTCGTCGCCGTGGCGGGGGCCCATCTCGGACACCCAGATCCCGCCCTGCGGGTCCGCGGCGATGCCCAGGGGGTTGCGGTGACCGATGGTCCAGAGGTCGGCGGAGGAGCCGCCGTCCCCCGCCCACGGGTTGCCGGGCGCCGGGTCCCCGTCGAGGGTCAGGCGGACCACTGCGCCGAGGTTGCTGGCGGTGTCCTGGGCGGGGGTCTGCTCCTGGCGGTCGCCCGAGGTCACGTAGAGGTGGTCGTCGAGGACGAGCAGGCGCAGCGCGAAGTGTCCGTTGCCGGCGGCGGGGTCCTGCTCCCAGATCACCTCCAGGTCCGTCAGCTCGGCGCGGTCCACGTCGAGCGTGCCGCGGCCCACCACGCCCTGCGCGCCCTCGGGATGGTCGCGCACCCAGCTGAGGTAGACGGCGCCGTCCTCGGCGTGGGAGGCGCCCGCGGCGACGTCGTGGAGACCT
>NZ_JAALEC010000398.1:0-936 GCF_014145205.1 Dietzia sp. DQ11-44 | reverse complement strand
GGGCGGCCCGGCCCCGAGCCGGGTCCCTGCAGGTGACCCGCCGGGCCCGTCAGCTCCCGTCGCCGCGGGCGCGGTCGTAGCGACGGAGGGTCTCGCGGCGCTCCTCGGCGTGGTCCACGATGCGCTCGGGGTACCCGTGGTCGTATCCGTCCGCCGCTCGCCACGGTTCGTGGGCGGCGGCGCCCGACAGGTGCGCGAGCTCGGGGATCCACCGGCGCACGTAGTCGCCGTCCGGATCGAACTTCACCCCCTGGGTGACGGGGTTGAACACCCGGAAGTACGGCGAGGCGTCGGTGCCGGTCCCGGCCACCCACTGCCACCCGTGGTTGTTGGAGGCCAGGTCGCCGTCCCGCAGGTGGTCGAGGAAGTACCGGGCCCCGGACGGCCACCACACGTGGAGGTCCTTGACCAGGAAGCTCGCGGTGACCATCCGGACGCGGTTGTGCATCCACCCCTCGGCCCGCAGCTGCCGCATCCCGGCGTCCACGAACGGGTAGCCGGTCAGCCCCTGTTGCCACGCCTCGACGAGCGCGGCGGTCTCCGGGCCCTCGTCGTAGTCCATCCCCTCCAGCGTGTCCCGGAGATCGCGCCAGGCGGAGCGGGGCCGGTGCCACAGGACGTCCGCGTAGAACTCGCGCCACGCCAGCTCGGTGACGAACCGACGCGCGCCCTCGGAGTCCGAGCCGGGGTGATCGGCGAGCTCGGCCAGGATCGTGCGCGGGTGGATCTCCCCGTACTTCAGGTGCACGGACAGTCGGCTGGTCGTGTCGAGGTCGGGCCGGTCCCGCTGATCGCCGTACGAGGTCAGGTCCTCGTGCAGGAATTCCCGCCACCGCGCGAGGGCCGCCTGCTCCCCGGCCTCTCCCCCGCGCCCCGCGCCTCCCGGCCCGGGGTCGACGTCCTCGGACGCGCCCGAGTCGGGGTCCGCGGCCCACG
>NZ_JAALEC010000397.1:0-7751 GCF_014145205.1 Dietzia sp. DQ11-44 | reverse complement strand
CATTGGCGCCGGGGCGCGGGTCGGGGAAGCCCGCGAGGATGCGGGCGGTCTCGCGGAAGGTGCACAGCGGAGCACCGCGGGTGGGGGTCACCGTCCGCCCGGCCCGCAGGTCGTCGACCACCCGCCGGGCCGAGGCGGGGGTCTGGTCGTCGAAGAACTCCCAGTTGACCATCACCACCGGGGCGTAGTCGCAGGCGGCGTTGCACTCGATGTGCTCCAGGGTCACCCTGCCGTCGTCCGTGGTGCCGGTGCCGTCGAGTTCGAGGTGCTCGGCGAGGGAGGCCAGGATCTCGTCCCCGCCCATCACCGCGCAGAGCGTGTTGGTGCACACGCCCACCAGGTAGTCACCCGTCGGGGTGCGGCGGTACATCGAGTAGAACGTCGCCACCGCCATCACCTCGGCCGCGGTCAGGTCGAGCACCCGGGCGCAGAACTCGATACCGGCCGGGGTGATGTGCCCGTCCTCCGCCTGCACGAGGTGCAGCAGCGGGAGCAGCGCCGACCTGTCCTGCGGGTAGCGGGCGACGATCACGGCGGCATCGGCGGCCAGACGCTCCCGGACCTCGTCCGGATACGTCCGCCGTGCGCCCGGGTGGACGATGGCGCCCGGTTCGTCGGGCTTCTGACCGAACTGGAGGAAGACCGGCTCGCCGCTCATCGGTCCACACCCCCCATCACCGGGTCGATGCTGGCGACGGCGGCGATCACGTCGGCGAGCATCCCGCCCTCGCACATCGCGGCCACCGCCTGCAGGTTGGTGAACGACGGGTCGCGGTAGTGGACCCGGTACGGGCGGGTGCCGCCGTCCGAGACCATGTGCACTCCCAGCTCGCCGCGGGGCGACTCGACCGGCACGTACACCTGTCCCGGGGGCACCGCGAACCCCTCGGTGACCAGCTTGAAGTGATGTATCAGGGCCTCCATCGAGCTGTCCATGATGTGGCGGACGTGCTCGGCGGAGTTGCCCAGGCCGTCGGGGCCGACCTTGAGCTGGGCGGGCCACGCGATCTTGGGGTCGTCGACCATCACGGGGCCGGGCTCGAGCCGGTCCAGGCACTGTTCGACGATCCTCAGCGACTCCTTCATCTCGTCCACCCGGATGACGAACCGGTCGTAGCAGTCGCTGCCCGACCCGGTCACCACGTCGAACTCGTAGGTCTCGTACCCGCAGTACGGATCGGTCCGGCGCACGTCGTGGGGCAGTCCACTGGCCCGCAGCACCGGTCCGGTCACCCCGAGGGCGATGCACCCGGTGAGGTCGAGGTAGCCCACCCCCTCGAGCCGCATCTTCCAGATCGGGTTCTGGCGCAGGAGGAGCTCCATCTCGCGGATGCGGCCGGGCATCACGTCCAGGAGTTCGCGCACCTTGGGCACGGCCTCGTCCGGGAGGTCCTGGACCACCCCGCCGGGCCGGACGTAGGCGTGGTTCATCCGCAGACCGGTGATGATCTCGAAGACGTCCAGGACCATCTCCCGCTCGCGGAAGCCGAACAGCATGGGGGTGCTGGCCCCGAGTTCCAGGGCGCCGGTGGCGAGAGCGACCATGTGCGAGGAGATCCGGTTGAGCTCCATGAGCATCACCCGGATGACCGACGCCCGCTCCGGGATCCGGTCGGTGATCCCGAGCAGCCGTTCCACCCCGAGGCAGTAGGCGACCTCGTTGAAGAACGGCGAGAGGTAGTCCATCCGGGTGACGAAGGTGACGCCCTGGGTCCAGTAGCGGTACTCGAGGTTCTTCTCGATACCGGTGTGCAGGTAGCCGATCCCACAGCTCGCGCGGGTGACGGTCTCGCCCTCGATCTCGAGGATGAGCCGCAGCACCCCGTGAGTGGACGGGTGCTGGGGGCCCATGTTGACGACGATGCGGTCGTCGTCGGCGTTCCGTGCCGCGTCGCTGATCGCCTCCCAGTCCTGCCCGGTCGCGGTGAGGACGGTGTCCGAGTCGGTTCTGTCGGCCATCAGCTGTAGGCCCTCCGCTGGTCAGGGGGCGGGATGGTCGCGCCCTTGTACTGCACGGGGATCCCGCCGAGCGGGTAGTCCTTGCGTTGCGGATGGCCCTCCCAGTCGTCCGGCATCTGGATGCGGGTGAGTGAGGGGTGTCCGTCGAAGTGGACGCCGAAGAAGTCGTAGGTCTCCCGCTCGTGCCAGTCGGTGGTCGGATAGATCCTGGTCAGGGACGGGATGTGCGGATCGGAATCGGGGGCCGAGACCTCCAGCAGCAGCCGGCGGTTGTGGGTGATCGACTGGAGCGGGTAGACCACGTGCAGTTCGTGGCCCGCGGCGTCGGGGTAGTGCACCCCGCTCGCCCCGAGTGACATCTCGAAGCGGAGTGCGGGGTCGTCCCGGAGTGTCAGCGCGACAGCCGGCAGATGTCGGCGCCGGACGTGCAGGGTCAGCTGTCCGCCGTGCACCACGACCTTCTCCACGGCCTCGTCGAAGGTCGGTCCGCCCCGCGATGCCAGTGCGGCCGTGAGCGCGGCGACCACCTCGTCGTCGTCCCCACCGTCGGGCGGCCGGGTACCGCCCGGCATGTCGACCGGGCGCACGAGCCCGCCGAACCCGGAGGTGTCCCCGGAGCCGCGCACCCCGAACATGCCGTGGCGGACCCCGACCGTGGTCGCGTCGGATCCGGCCGGGCCCGCGGGGTCCGGGGCGTCGGCCGGGACCGGATGGTCGCCGGTCACCGGAACATCCCCTCGACGGGGATGAGCGGACGCTGGTCCAGGGCCGCCTGCTCCGCCGCGCGGACGGCCTCGGCCCGGTTGGCGCCGAGGGGCATGTGCTGGATCTTGTCGTGCAGGGTGATGATCGCGTGCATGAGCATCTCGGGCCGCGGCGGGCATCCGGGCAGGTAGATGTCCACGGGGACGACGTGGTCGACGCCCTGGACGATCGCGTAGTTGTTGAACATCCCGCCCGAGGACGCGCACACACCCATGGCCAGCACCCACTTGGGCTCGGCCATCTGGTCGTACACCTGGCGCAGGACCGGGGCCATCTTCTGGCTGACGCGGCCGGCGACGATCATCAGATCGGCCTGGCGGGGGGAAGCCCGGAACACCTCGGTCCCGAACCGGGCCAGGTCGTAGCGGCCGCCACTGGTGGCCATCATCTCGATGGCGCAGCACGCCAGGCCGAAGGTGGCGGGCCAGAGCGACCCCTTGCGCATGTAGCCCGCGAGTTGCTCGACCGTGGTCAGCAGGAACCCGCTCGGCAGTTTCTCTTCCAGTCCCATGACTGTCTCCTCCTCCCGGTTCCGGTCAGTCCCAGCTCAGTCCGCCCCGACGCCACTCGTAGGCGTAGGCGACGGAGACGTTGACGACGAACAGGGCCATCGCGGCCAGCCCGAACAACCCGAGGTTGTCGAAGTGGACGGCCCACGGATAGAGGAAGAGGATCTCGATGCCGAAGATGATGAACAGCATCGCGGTGAGGTAGTACTTCACCGGGAACCGTCCGCCGCCGACCGGCTGCGGGGTGGGCTGGATGCCGCACTCGTAGGCCTCGAGTTTCGACCTGTTGAACCGGCTCGGACCGGCCAGCGAGGAGACCAGCGAGGAGAAGACGGCAAAGGCGACGGCGACGGCCCCGAGGGCCAGGATCGGCACGTACTCGTTCATCGCGTCACTCCTCGCGTGTTCCTCGAGAAGGCACCTGTGGGCAGACTTCTCCTGCAACCGCATGGGATCGTCGGCGACCGGTGGTGGTGGGTTGACGGCCCGCCGACTCCCTGTCAGATCGGGGTGTCCCGGTCCTCGACTGTGACTCTACTCACATTGCTTTGACGTGTGTCTGGACTTTCGGCAGACGACTTCCGGGGTCTGTGGTGGCCGTCAACGGCGACCGTCCGTGGCGGCGGGCGCTCAGGTCGGCGCGAGGAGCGAGGTGACGGTGTCCCGCAGCCGGAGCGGGTCGATCGGGTGCGGGACCGACGCGTCGGCCCGGGACCAGTCGGCCAGCCACCGGTCGTCCGCGCGCCCGATCAGCACGAGGATCGGCGGGGTGTGGTCGAGCTCGTCGCGCAGCTGCTTGGCCAGACCCAGCCCGCCGGTGGGGGCGGCCTCGCCGTCGAGGATCGCGAGACCGATCCCCCCGGCGTCCATGTGCTCGATCACCACCGGTGCCGTGGCGACCTCGGTGAAGTGCAGTCGGGGGAGGTCGGGGTGCGGGCGCGTGCCCAGTGCTGACATGACGCGGCTGCGGGTCGCGGCGTCGTGGCTGTAGACGAGCACCCGTAGCTCGACGTCCGGACTGGTGATCTCGGTCACGTTCGCGATGCTACCGAGCGGGCTCGGCTGCGGTGGGGGCAGCCGGCGCACCGGCCGAAATGAGAGACGCGGCCCGGGCTCGAGAGCACCGGGCCGCGTCTGCGGCGGAGGATAGGGGATTTGAACCCCTGAGGGGCTATAAACCCCAACCCGCGTTCCAGGCGAGCGCCATAGGCCACTAGGCGAATCCTCCGTGGACGAGAGTACCCAGCGCGGCCAACCACTGGCAAACCATCCGGGAATCGCCGGCCAGATCCCGGGCTGCGTGCAGCGGCGGAGGCGGCACGGCTAGACTCGTCACCGGACCCCGCGCGGCGTCCATCCTGTGAACTCCCCCAGGGCCGGAAGGCAGCAAGGGTCAGCGGGCTCTGGCGGGTGCGCGGGGTCCCTTTACGTCTGGGTACACACACCACCGACGATGTCGACCTCCCGGAGGCCACTATGGCGCTGTCCGATCTCTCCGCCGACGAACTGACCCGGCTCGAGTCGGAGTTGTCGTCCGAGTACGACACGCTCGCCGACCGGGGGCTGTCCCTGGACCTGACCCGCGGTAAGCCGTCGCCGGAGCAGCTGGATCTCTCCGAACGACTGCTGGCGCTGCCGGGGGAGGGTGACCACACGGCCGGCAGGACCGACGTCCGTAACTACGGCGGCGGCGCCGGTCTTCCGGAGCTCCGCGGGATCATCGCCGAACTGCTGGGGGTGGACGCCGGCCGCGTGATCGCCCAGGACAACGCGAGCCTGTCGATCATGTACGACCTGCTGACGTTCTCGATGCTGTTCGGCACGCCCGACTCCGAGCGTCCGTGGAAGGACGAGCCGGAGCTCCGCTGGTTGTGCCCGGTCCCCGGGTACGACCGTCACTTCGGCATCACCGAGGCCCTCGGTATCGAGATGATCCCCGTGACGATGGGGCAGGACGGTCCGGACATGGACGAGGTGGAGCACCTCGTCGCCACGGACCCGTCGATCAAGGGCATGTGGTGTGTGCCGATCTACTCCAACCCGACCGGCACCGTCTACAGCGACCACACCGTGTCCCGGCTCGCCCGCATGGCCGCGGCCGCCCCGGACTTCCGGGTGATCTGGGACAACGCCTACGTGGTGCACACGCTGACCGAGGACTTCCCCAAGGTGCCCGATGTGGATTCGCTGGCCGCCGAGGCCGGGCACCCCAATCGATTCCTGCAGGTGTGTTCGACGTCCAAGATCACCTTCGCCGGGGCGGGCGTGTCGTTCCTCTCGGCCTCCGAGCCCAACCTCGACTGGTACCTGGGGCACACCGGGATCCGGTCGATCGGCCCCAACAAGGTCAACCAGTTGGCCCACGCGCGCTTCTTCGGAGACGCCGACGGGGTGCGGGACCACATGCAGAAGCACCGCGGGATCGTGGCCCCGAAGTTCGAGGCGGCCGCCGGCGCGCTGGACCGGAGGCTCGGTGGGTACGACGTGGCCCGCTGGACGAGTCCCGAGGGCGGGTACTTCATCGACCTCGAGGTGCCGGACGGCACCGCCACGGAGACCGTCCGCCTGGCCAAGGCGGTCGGGGTGGCTCTGACCCCTGCGGGTTCGGCCTATCCGTACGGGCAGGATCCCGACGATCGGCACATCCGATTGGCCCCCACGTTGCCGCCGCTGGCCGAGGTCGAGACGGCGATGGACGTCGTGGGGCTGTGCGCGCTGCTCGCCGCGTGCCGCGACGCACGAAACTGATGTAACAGCACCTCCCCCTTCGTTAATCACCTTCCCCCATGGGTCGGGTGCGCCGGGCGCCCGCCCTCGCGCTCCGGCGCGGGTCGCCGAGCCGTCTTCACCTGCGAGACATGCCCCAACGTGATCTACAACATGTTCCCATCGGGTGGGCACGCAGGGGGGACCGCGGCGGTGGCGCTGACGTGCACGTATGTCGCCAGCCGCATAGTTGAGCAATAGTCAACGAGAGTAGGTCCTTGATCCCCGCAGGTCGGCATGGTTGTATCTCTACCGTCCGGACCCCACAAGGGATCGGGCACCGGAGTGCGGCTGAGGGGCTGCGAGGGGCCGGTGCTTCGATCCTGGTCCGGAACCGCGCCGCGAGGGTCTGAGGGGGCCCGCACCGCCGCGCGAGGGACGTCGGGAGGGGCTGCGGAGACGCGGCCCCTCCGGTCATTTCCGGAGGTCGTGTCCCGGGACGCGGAGGGCGGACCTCGCCGTCGTACCCCCTGGGTACCCTCTACACGTGGCCCTCTATCGGAAGTATCGCCCCGCCTCCTTCGCCGAGGTCGTGGGCCAGGAGCACGTCACCGAACCGCTCTCGGTGGCCCTGTCCTCCGGTCGCATCAACCACGCCTATCTCTTCTCCGGCCCGCGAGGGTGCGGCAAGACGTCGTCCGCCCGGATCCTCGCCCGGTCGCTGAACTGCGTGGAGGGGCCCACCGCCACGCCGTGCGGGGAGTGCGACTCGTGCGTGGCCCTGGCACCCGGGGGCACGGGCACGCTGGACGTCACCGAGCTCGACGCGGCCAGTCACGGCGGCGTGGACGACACCCGCGACCTGCGTGAGCGGGCGTTCTTCGCGCCGGCGTCGTCCAGGTACCGGGTGCTCATCATCGACGAGGCGCACATGGTCACCAACGCGGGCTTCAACGCCTTGCTCAAGATCGTGGAGGAACCGCCGGAGCACCTCATCTTCATCTTCGCCACCACCGAGCCGGAGAAGGTGCTGCCGACCATCCGCTCGCGGACGCATCACTACCCGTTCCGCCTGCTCACGCCGTCGTCGATGCGCGGGCTGGTCGAGCGGATCAGCGAGCAGGAGGGCGTGAGGGTCGAGCCCACGGTCTTCCCCCTGGTCATCCGCGCGGGTGGCGGGTCGCCGCGTGACACGCTGAGCGTGCTGGATCAGCTGATGGCGGGCGCGGGCGAGGACGGCATCACCTATTCGCGTGCGGTGAGTCTGCTGGGAGCCACCGAGGTCGCGTTGATCGACGACACCGTGGACGCGCTCGCCGCGGGTGACGGTGCGACGCTGTTCCGGACCGTCGACAAGGTCATCGAGGCCGGGCTCGACCCCCGCCGGTTCGCCGCCGACCTGCTCCAGCGGTTGCGGGACCTGATCATGGTGCAGTCGGTGCCCCAGGCCATCGAGCGAGGGCTGGTCGACGCCCCGGTCGAGCAGGCCGACACCATGCGGCGCCAGGCCGAGAACATCGGGCCCGCCACCCTGGCGCGGTGTGCGGACATGGTGCACGAGGGGATGGGGTCGATGCGCGGCGCCACCTCGCCCAGGCTGCTGCTGGAGATCCTCTGCGCCAAGCTGCTCCTGCCCTCCGCCGACGACTCCATGATCGCGCTGTTGCAGCGAGTCGAGGCGCTGGAGTCGGGCACCGCGCAGGCGGCCACCGCGCCTGCCGGTGGTGCCCGGGTCCGGGACGGGGGTCCGTCCGGAGTGGGTGGGGCTTCGCCGGACGACGACGAAGGGCGCTCCGGCACGGGCGGCGCACC
>NZ_JAALEC010000040.1:0-10670 GCF_014145205.1 Dietzia sp. DQ11-44 | reverse complement strand
CGTGGCCGAGTGGGAGGCCGCCTGCGAGCCCGCCCGCAGCTCGCGCGCCCGGGTGGTGACCATGCGCACCGGGCTCGTCCTGTCCGGAGCGGGCGGGATGCTGCCCCCGCTGGCCGCGATCACCCGGACGGGCCTGGGTGGGCGACTGGGGTCGGGCAGGCAGTGGATGTCCTGGATCGCACTCGACGACCTCACGGACATCTACCTCCGTGCCGTCGTCGACCCGTCGCTGACCGGAACCGTCAACGCCGTCGCTCCGGAACCGGTCACCAACGCGCGGTTCACCCGCGTCCTGGGCTCGGTGCTCCACCGTCCGACCGTGGTCCCGGTCCCCGGTTTCGCGCCCGGCCTGGTCCTGGGCAGCCGCGGGGCGGACGAGCTGGTGCTGGCCGACCAGAGGGTCGACCCGGCGCTCCTGCGCGCGGTCGACCACCCGTTCCGCTACCCCGGGCTCAGGGCCGCGCTGGCCCATGAACTGGGCGGGGAGAAGGTGCCCGCGGCGCTCTGAGGCACTGCCTCAGCGCTGCAGGATCATCGGGACCAGCACCCGCCGCGCCAGCGCCCGGATCTCGTCCTCGGTCTCCAGGACGGGCGGGCCGTCCGGCATCACGGCGATGGAGTGCAGGAAGCGGCCCACGACACTGCCGACCTCGCGGGACAGCGTGTCGAACTCGTCCGCGTCCATCGGTCGGGTGTGGACGTCGGCGTTCCAGGTGCTCCGGATGAACTCCGCGACGATCCCGGTGATCGCGCCCAGAACCGAGTCGGACTGACCGGCGAGCATCGCCATGGCCTCGACCTTGTCCACCTCGACCAGGCGCTGGAGCAGTTCGCTCCTACGGATGTCGAAGACCGTACCGACGAGCAGGTCCTCGACATGCCGGACCGGATCCCACTCGAGGGACTCGAACGGGGTGAACCGCGCGTTGACCGACATCATCAGTCGCTGCGCCTCATGGGCGTACAGCGCGCGGAGGATCTGCTCGCGCGGACCGAGCCTGCGGTACAACGTCACCCGCGTCACCCCGGCCGCTCTGGCGATGTCGTCGGTGCTCGCGCCCTTGATACCGCGTTCCGCGAACACCGAGGCCGCCGCCTCGATCAGACGGATGTCCTCGGCATCGGGTGGCTGGGCGCCACCGCGTCCACTGTTACGTGCCACACGGGCATGTTACTTCCAGTGGTCGTGGCGGCGCCCGCGACCCGGCCGGATCGGGTCAGGGACGGTCCCGGCCGGCCTCGTCGACCGGGTATGCGCCCTGCTGCAGGCCCTGCTCGAGATCCACGCCGGGGTCGATGCCGGCGGGCTGCCCCGGCTGTGCCCCCTGCGGGCCCGAGAGGGCGGGGGTGTCGTCCGGGGCGATCCCGCCCTCGGACGAGGGGACCATGTCGAAGACCCCGGGCTTGGGCTTGGACTTCGGCTTCTCCGTGGCGGTCGCGGACGACGACGCCCCCTCCGCGGCGGCCTCGGCGGCCGCGACGGACCGGGCGATCTCCGGGTCCGTCGAGGTGTCGAACCAGTGCTCGGGGGCCGACGGCAGATCCGCGTCGTCATCGGTGGCGGGCGGCTCGTAGCGGAACACCCCGTCGTCGTCCTTCTTGGCCACGGCCTTGGCGAAGTTCTCCAACGAGTCCCCGAACTGCGAGGGGATCATCCACATCGTGGCCGCGTCGCCCTTGGCCATCTCCGGCAGGTTCTGGACGTACTGGTAGGCCAGCATCTCCGGCGTGGGCTTGGAGGCCTTGACGGCCGCGTTGACGCGGGCGATGGCGGCCGCCTGGCCCTCCGCCACGAGGTAGCGGGCGGCCCGCTCACCCTGGGCACGGAGCATGCGCGACTGCCGGTCGGCCTCCGCGTTGAGGATCGAGGCCTGCTTGTTGCCCTCGGCGTCGAGGATGGAGGCCTGCTTGGCGCCCTGGGCGGTGGTGATGGCGGCCTCGCGCTGCCCCTCGGCGGTGAGGATCGTCGCGCGCTTCTCGCGATCGGCCTTCATCTGCTTCTCCATCGACTCCTGGATCGACAGCGGCGGGTCGATGGACCGCAGCTCGACACGGGCCACGCGCAGGCCCCAGCGGCCGGTCTCGGAGTCCAGTACCCCACGGAGCTGCTTGTTGATCATGTCGCGGCTGGTGAGCGTCTGCTCGAGCGTGAGCCCACCGACGACGTTGCGGAGCGTGGTGGTGGCCAACTGCTCGACGGCGACGATGTAGTTGTTGATCTCGTAGACCGCGGCCTTGGGGTCGGTGACCTGGAAGAAGACGACCGTGTCGATGTTCAGCGTGAGGTTGTCCTCGGTGATCATGGACTGGGGCGGGAAGGTGACCACCCGCTCGCGCAGGTCCACCTTCGCGCGGACCCGGTCGATGAACGGGATGATCAGGGTGAGCTGACCACTCACCGTGCGCTGATAGCGGCCGAGCCGCTCGATGACCGCGGCCTCCGCCTGCGGGATGAGCTTCACCGAGCTCACCACCACCGAGGCGATCAATATGACGATGACGGCAAGGAAGATCAAGCCACCCATGGTTTCCTCCTGTTGTGTCGTGCTGTCGGCTGTGTGTCGGACTCGCGCTCTCTAGATGCCACGCACGACGATCGCGGTGGCCCCTTCGATCTCATGCACGAGGACCTTGTCCCCCGCGTCGAACGTCTCGCCCTCGATGAGCGGGCGCGCCGTCCAGGTATCCCCCGCGATCTGCACCAGGCCGCCGGCCGGCCCGATCGCCTCGACCACGGTGCCGTCGCGTCCGGTCAGCGCGGCCGTGTTGGTGTCGTGCTCGGGGAGCGCGGACAGGAGGCGCCGGCGCACGAGGGGTCGTACCCCCGCGACGAGGATGATCGAGACGAGGGCGAACGCCAGGGCCTGCCCCCAGACCGGCGCGCCGAGCGCGGCCGCGGCGGCCCCGCCGAGTGCACCCCCGGCGAGCATGATCAGGAACAACTCCCCGCCCGCCGCCTCACCGGCGGCGAGCAACACCGCAACTGCGAGCCAGGCAAGTCCTACATGCATGTCTACGACCCTACCGACATCCGGCGTTCGGCAGGGGGGACGTCGTCCCACGAGCGGACTACGCTCACATGACGTGTCGACTCTCAAGAAGTTCGCGTGGCTGTCGGTGGCCACGTCGATCGTCACCATCTCGCTCAAGATGGTGGCCTGGTGGGTGACCGGATCGGTCGGGCTGCTCGCCGACGCGGCCGAGTCGGTGGTCAACCTGGTGGCCGCGGTGGTCGCGCTCATCGCCATCACCGTCGCCGAGCGCCCGGCCGACGACGACCACCAGTACGGCCACTCCAAGGCCGAGTACTTCTCGGCCGTGGTCGAGGGCGCGATGATCTTCGTGGCCGCGACCTTCATCCTCTACACGGGTGTCGAGCGACTCATCAACCCCGTGCCGATCGAGTCCCTCGGACTGGGCCTCGCGATCTCCGTCGTGGCGGCCGTGATCAACGGAATCGTGGGGACGTTGCTCATCCGGGCCGGGGTCCGACACCGGTCGCCGACCCTGAAAGCCGACGGGAAACACCTGATCACCGACGTCGTGACCTCGGTCGGCGTCGTGGTCGGGGTGACCCTGGTGTGGATCACCGGCTGGGAGTTCCTCGATCCGGTCGTCGCGATCGCGGTGGGGCTGAACATCCTGTTCATCGGGTACAGGCTCGTCCACGAGTCCGGGATGGGGCTGATGGACGCGACACTCCCCGAGCAGGACAACAGGGCGATCCAGGAGGTACTGGACAGGCACCGGCAGCCGGGTCGGGTCGACTTCCACGAGTTGCGGACCCGCGAGTCCGGCCGGTGGCGGTTCGTCGAGTTCCACGCGCTCGTCCCCGGCGACTGGAGTGTCGAGCGGGGTCACGATCTGGTGGAGAAGGTCGAGCAGGAGATCCACGCCGCGCTCCCGCACTCCCACATCACCACCCACCTGGAGCCGATCGAGGACGAGCGCGCCTACAACGACGTGAGGCTGTAGTCATGGGCCACCCGATCATGTTCGACGACTCCGATCCGCTGCTCGCCCGGTTGCGTCGGATCTGCCTGGCGCTCCCCGACGCCGCGGAGAAGATCTCGCACGGGCGGCCGAACTGGTACACCACCAAGGTCTTCGCCTCTTACGGCGGAACGGTCAAGGGGGACCACGCGGATCCCCTGCTCGCCCGCGCCCTGCTGTTCCTCCCGGACCCCGAGGACCTGCCGGCCCTCGAGCAGGACCCGCGCATCGTGGTGCCCGCCTACGTCGGCGTCCGGGGATGGCGGGCGCTGCCACTGGACCGGTGTGAGCAGGGGGCGGTCCGGGGGACCCCGGGTCCGTGGACTGGGACGAGGTCGCCGAGTTGGTCGAGTCCTCCTACCGGCAACTCGCCGGGGCCCGGAGGGTCGCCCGGTTGGACGCCGAGCAGTGAGAGGCCGGCCTGGGGGAGCGCTGGGAGTTCTGTCCACGGAGGTCGGCCCCGGCGCCCGGGGTCAGGGTCTCCGGGCACCCGGGCGTGGGGCGGGTCACCGCACGCTCCGCGCCGAGGCGACGTCGTCGATGAGCACGGCGATGTGGAACATGCTGGTCAACAGCGAGCCGTAGACCGGCCAGGAGTCCCGGGGCAAGCGGTCGTCCTCGGCCATGGCGTGCGTCAGCCCGATCAACCGGTCGTGGATGGAGTCTATCTCTGCGTGGGGATCGGCTATCGCGTGGCCGGCGTCCCGTGCGATCCCGGCCCACTCGCTGCGGAAGCGCTCGTCCCACGGCCCATCGGAATAGGTGGCCTCGTGCAGAGTCCTGATCAGGTGTCGCATATGTGAGACCGCCTCGTCGATGCGTCCCAGGATCTCCCCGTAGTCCACGTCCCGGCCCGTCTGCGCACGGCCGAGGCGCTCGCGGGCCAGGCGGGGGTTCGAGCGCCGGCTCTCCCGGGCGAAGTGCACTGTCCCCCAGGCGGTCTCGACCTCGTCCGCCACCGACTCGATCTCGCGACGCCACCCGTCGGCGGCGTCGGTCTCCCAGGAGGTGGAGAACTCGTCGGACATGTTCACGAGGATGTCGCCGATCCGGCGGTCGATGCGGTCCACGTGGCTGGCCGCCTGTTGGTCCCGCATCGGAGGGATGATGAGCAGATTGACCAGCACACCGATCCCCACCCCGACGACGACCTCGATGATGCGGTCGAGGAGCAGGGGCTCCTGGTCGGAGAACCCGCTGGAGAGCACGAAGACCGCCGTGGTGGCGATCGCGACCCCCTCGTCCCGGATCCAGGTGATCCGGGCCCCGGCCAGACCCACGAATATCGCCAGGGCGAAAGTCCACACGCTCACGCCGAGGTAGAACCCGATGAGGAAGGACAGGCCGACGCCGATCGCGGACGCCACCGTCGTCTGCACCCCGCGGGACAGCGACCGGTGGACCGTGGCGTGCACGGTGAGCAGGGCCGTCCACGGCGCCAGGAACGGCAGGGGCGAGTCCAGGACGTGGGCCGAGAGCCACCACGCGGCCGTGGCGGCGATCACGCTCTTGACGATCTGCAGCAGATCGGTCCTGACGTCGGGCCGTCCCGCGAGTTCCCGGAGTCGTCGCATACGCAGCATTCTCGTAGGTGGCCCGGCGTCACGACAATCCCGGAAGCCGTGAACGTCGGACAACGTGACCACAGTGGCGTGTCCGACCCTGCCCTAGGGTCGGAGCGTACGGAGACAGCCGTATCGTCCGGCGCCCTCGGAAGGACCCATGGACCCGCTCAATTCCCCCACCCTGTCGGCGGCGACGGTCGATCTCGGCCTCGACACCCGGCTCACCCTGCTCGCCGCCGGCCTGATCTTCCTGCTGGCCCTGGGGCTGGGGGTGTGGAAATACCGGCAGATGGCCACGAGCGCCGACCACCTCGCGCACCCCTACGTCGACATCGCGCACCGGGCGTCACTGCTGTACTCGTTCGCGATCCTGCTCATCGCCGTGTTCGTGGAGCTGAGCAGCTGGCCCACATGGGTGAACCTCACGGCGGCAGGGGTCCTCGTGTTCTTCTTCGTGGTGGCGATCGGCAGCTACATCGTCCACGGCGCACTGCAGGACACGACCAACCAGTTCGAGCACCCCTCGTCCATGCTGCGCGTCGGCATGGTGGCACTCATCGTGGGGGAGATGGGCGGGTTCGCCGTACTGCTGGCGGGCTTCGTCGACGGTCAGTTCCTGAGCTGAGACGATTTCCGGGCGGCGCGGTTAGGCTGGCCCCATGCCGCTGCGCCCCCGCTCCGACGCCGCCTCGCCGAGGAAGAGATCGTCCGAGGGCATGGACCTGGGCACCCGGGCGCTGGTGTTGGGGGTGGGGTCCCTGGCGCTGTCCTGGGTCCCTCTGCTCAACATCATCGCGTTCCTCGCCGCACTGATGGCGGTGGCCTTCGGGTTGCTCGCGCGGTGGCCCACGGGATGGCTCACCAACGAGGACCCGGACCCGCGCCGGGGACTGTTCGGCGTCATCCTCGGCGGGATCGCGATCGTCGTCTTTGTCATCACGGCGATGCGGTATTCGGCGCTGTAGCCCCCGCCGCCCGCCGCCCCGGTGGTCGCGGTCCGTCCTCAGTGGGAGTTGGACACCACCCAGCCGAGAGCCGTGCGCATCCGACGCGCGAACGTCCCGGGGTGGGTCGCGCACGCCGCGTGACCGGCGCTGATCGGGAACACCGCGCTGTGCGGCAGCAGATCGGCCATCTCGTCCTGGATCCACCGGGGGAAGGCAATGTCGCGCATGGTCTTGACGATCGCGACCGGCAGGTCCAGCTCGCGCAACCACGACGTGGAGTTGAACCGGGCCACCTCGCTGATCACGGTCCTGTGGGTGGCGAGGGGCACGGAGGACAGTTCCCGCATCGCCCAGGTATAGGCACTGGGCACCTCGTCGTCGATCTCCCTGGACACCTCGAGGGGTACGGCGTTGAGCACGGGGGCGCCCCGGGTCAACGATCCCATCGTGATCTTCTCCAGTGCGTTGCGCTGGGCGCCGGTACCGGTGGCGGCCAGCACCAGTCCGCCGAGCCGGGAGGGGTCGCGCCGGGCCGCGAGCTGGGCGACGATGCCGCCCATCGAGTATCCGCCGATCACGGGCTTGTCCAGCCCCAGGTGGTCGGACACCCGCAGCACGTCCTCGGCCAGGGCCCCGAAGTCGAACGGGCCGCCGTGTCCCATCCCGTGGCGGCGCTGGTCGTAGGCGATGAGCCGGTACTCGCCCTGCAGGCGTTGGAAGGTCTGGTACCAGTTGAGCATCCCCGTGGCGGCCATGCCGTGCAGTAGGACGACCGGCGTGAGGTGCTCCTCGCCGGTGTCGTACAGCCTGGTGGTGACGTCGTCGGTGAGGGTGACGATCCTCCCGGCCGGAAGCCGTGCCATGTCCGGCGCCATCCGGGGTAGACGCGCTGCCCGACGGGGAATGCCGCTCAACATAGTGAACGGTCTCCTGTGCACGAAATCCTCCTCGGGTGCCTGGATCCGATCGCCTGCCATGTGGGCTTCGCAAGAAACGCGTCGAAGTCGCTACTGTGCACACATGTCTCAGGCATGGTCACATTCTCGCTTCCTCGTCGTGGCGCCATCTGCTGTTCCGGTAGAAGACCCCGGGGCCATTTGGCCCCCCTGGAAAGATGAGCTTGACGGGCCTCGGCTTACCAGTAGGGGGCAGTTCATGTGCCGCTACCTGGACTCGGTCGTAGAGGCGGAGTTGCCTGTCACAGAAGTTGGCACAGTCGTGCCGGATAGCGTAATGATGCGGGGTGCCTTCCGTGCTGCGAGGGTCGAGAAAATCGCTGGGGTCACGCTGTTCAGCGCCGAATTGGAGCTTGTGTCGATAAGCGATCGGCTCTCGATCGAGGACATTGAGACCGGCATTACCGGCCTCGTGTGCGAATTCCTCGATGGCGTCGATGCGTTCCCCGGGCAGATTCTTTGGGTGAACCGAACTCTGCTGACGGACGAGGGTGAACCTCCCACTAACTGGTTGGCGGACATGTCGACAGAGGTGTTCGCGACGGCGAATGATGGAACGGATGATGGGCGCCCCAAGATGATCGTCAGTTGGGGAAACAATGTCGTGTTACGCAGTAGGGCGGATCACGAAGAGGAAGTGAAGAGAGGAGTTCTCATAGCGCAGGCGCTGTGGGTGCAGTTGTTCGCGGTGGACCAGTTGTCGGGTGATCTGCTGGAGGATCTCGCAGCCAACCGGATCGGACTCAGGCGGGCAACGGGCATTCGGAAAGATCTTGAGGCGAGCCGGATGATGGCTTTTCAGGGCCTCTGCAGAGACGAGTTGAGCTCGACAGTTCAGGGAATTCCCGCCAGGGTGGCTGGTCGCATCCTGGATTCGTGGGAAGGAGCGGGTTACCGGTCCCGACTCGAATCCCGCATTGCTGAGGTGGCTCGCATTCTCGAACTCCGCGCCCAGTTACGGAGCAAGGGTTATCAACAGCTCGTCGAGATGGTGTTGTTCGTCATCGGTCTGCTGACGATTCTCCAGACCGTCCTCACGGTTGTTCAGACTGGGTTCAGCGGCGATGTGAACGGCTATCCGGGAGACGCGCAGAGGTCGTTGATTATGGACCTGACTAGGGTCGTGCACCTCGACATCCTCATGGGGGGGACGACCGCGCTGATGCTGCTTCTACTCGCCGTTGTCTTGCTCGTCAGGAGGAGATCTGATGCCTGAATCGAGGGTGGTTCTGGTGAACAATGCGGTGGATAGCGGGTCCATAGACCGGAGTTGGACAGAGGCCGAGCCACAGATCATCGCCGAGCGGGGAACCATTGACCAGGGCATAGACGAAGGGAGCCTGGGCAAGATATATGGCTTCACAACTCTCCTCGGTCAACTCGATGCCGTCGAATCCACAGCACAGTCGCAGGGATTGCTTCTTCGTTCGCATCTGATTGGCCGTCGATGCAGCATGTCGGCCGAATGGCTTCGGACCATTTCCGCGGTGAAGATCCACCAACTCGCGCAGGGGGGGTCGGGTATCTCGGGTCAGACCTTCCGCGCGCTCCTGGATTCATTCGGTCACGAGGTCGTCGCGGAAGGTGCATGGTGGGACTCTTACGGATGTGGTGACGTCGTCCCAGCCGCATGGTGGGTGAACGCAACGCTCGGGGAGTCGGCAGTCTCGGGTTGGGCTGCGGGCGACCTCATCGCATTGATCAACGGGAATTTTCTTTCGACTGCTTCTGTAGTCATGGCAGGTAGGAGGCTTAGAAGGACAGTCGAGGGGTCGTCGGAACTCGTGGATCGGATTCTCAGGGGTCCCGACGAGAAGGTGGGTGCCAGGCACCTTCAGTTGCCTGTGAGTCGGCGACCACCGCACTCGGTCGATGCAATTGGGCGCGCCGCAATCGCCAACCTCGACGATGCGGCCGGTTCGGCCCTGAAGTGTTTCTCCGGGAACCCGGTGTTCAGCTTCAGCGACGAAGTCGGCGTGCACAGTGTCAGCTCATTCCTGAACATCGAGGCCGCGGCTGCGATAAGTGCAGTCCTACGGAGGGTCCGACTAATGGGCGCGCTCGCGGTACGTGCGATCGAGGTTGAGTGTCAGCGTCGGATTGGCGCTGCGGGTACCGTCGACCAGTTGCGTTTCGTCCAACCTCCGAAGGTCGCGGCCGCGATTCTCGCCGAGGGGGCGCTTCCGGGCACCGACACGGCAGGGGGGCTCATTTCGGGGTCCGAGGGTTTGGAAGATGTCGCCGACGCGGCACTATCCTCGTCTCGTTATCTTCATCTGGCACTCGACAACTTGGCCACGATCATGCGAATTCTTGAGGCTGTTGTCGAAGACCGGTCACTGATCCTGGATGGTGAGTCCTGGCAGGGATTTTGTTGGGGACAGTAGTTTCCTAGAGTGCCGGGCGACCGGTTCTCCATCCGTGATGCACCATGGGTCCATGACTGCGAGGCCCGACCGCCCCCTGGATCCCGACCTGATCGAGCATCTCGACGAGCTGCTCGCCGCCACCGGCCGGATCGCCCGCCGACACTTCCACGGCGAGCTCGAGGCGTTGGTCGCCGGTGACAAGGGCGGTGAGCGGGGGTACGACCCGGTGACCGAGGCCGACCGCGACATCGAGGCGCTGCTGCGTGCCGGGATCTCCTCGATGGCGCCGGGTGACCGGGTGGTGGGGGAGGAGAACGGCGAGTCCGGCCCGGCCGACGCCGCCCGCACCTGGTACCTCGACCCGATCGACGGCACCAAGGCCTTCCTCACGGGGATGGCGGGGTGGGGAACCCTCGTCGGGGTGGTGGAGGACGGCCGGGCGGTCGCCGGGTGGATGGACCAACCGGTGTTGGGGGAGACCTTCGCCGCGGTCCACGGACGCGCCACCGTGCGTCGCCGATCGGACGGCCCGGAGGCGTTCGACCTCCACGTCTCGGGGTGCGACGAGCTGTCCGAGGCGATCATGTACACCACCCACCCGTCGATGTTCGGGGACCACGGCGAGGTGCGCAGCCGCTACGACGAGCTCGGCTCCCGGGTCCGCCTCCAGCGCTTCGGCGGCGACTGCTACGCCTACTGCATGCTCGCCGCGGGCCGGGTCGACCTGGTCGTGGAGGCGGATCTGAAGTCCTACGACATCGTGGCACTCATCCCGATCATCGAGGCGGCGGGCGGCGTGATCACCGGCCCGGACGGCAGGCAGCCGCTGGACGGTGGCAC
>NZ_JAALEC010000396.1:0-1662 GCF_014145205.1 Dietzia sp. DQ11-44 | reverse complement strand
AGTGGGGGAGACCGGCAGGAGCACCTGCGCCCCCGCCAGCGCGAGCGCCTCCGGCAGATCCGGTCCGCCGGCCTCGTCGTCGTCGGGAACGAACGCGCAGACCACCATCCCCTCCGTCACCACGGAGGCCAGGTGCTCGCGGATCGCCCGGTCACGCTCGGCGCGCACGGACGCGGGGACCGCCGCGCGGCGCACACGCACCGCACGACGTACCGCGGACTTGTCCTGATCCATCACCCCAGTGTGCCGTCAGTGGTCCGGACGTAGCGGCCCGGTCCGCCGTCTATGGTGTACGCCATGACGTCCCACGCCTCGCCCGACTCGCAGTTCCGGACCGCGGTCGTCCCGGCCGCCGGCCTCGGGACCCGGTTCCTGCCCGCCACCAAGACGGTCCCCAAGGAGTTGCTCCCCGTGGTGGACACCCCGGGGATCGAACTCATCGCCGAGGAGGCGACCGAGGCGGGAGCGGGTCGGCTCGCGATCGTGACCTCCGAGCGCAAGGTCGGCGTGATGGCGCACTTCTCCGAGGACCTGGTCCTCGAGGACACGCTGTCGGACCGGGGCAAGGACGTCCTGCTGCACAAGGTCCAGCGCGCCCCCGGGCTCATCGAGGTGGTGGACGTGCGCCAGGACGAGCCGTTGGGTCTGGGGCACGCGGTCGCGCAGGTGGAGCCGGTGCTCGGTGACGAGGAGGAGGCCGTCGCCGTGCTCTTGCCGGACGACCTGGTCCTGCCGTTCGGGATCCTGGGCCGGATGTCACGGGTCCGCGCGGAACGTGGCGGCAGTGTCCTGTGCGCGTTCGAGGTCAGCCCGGAGGACGTCTCCTCCTACGGGGTGTTCGAGGTCTCCGACACGGATGATCCGGCCGTCAAGCGGGTGCTCGGCATGGTCGAGAAGCCGGCCGCCGAGGACGCGCCGTCCAACCTCGCGGCGGCCGGGCGGTACGTGCTCGACCGCGCGATCTTCGACGCGCTCCGGCGCATCGAGCCGGGCGCCGGCGGGGAACTGCAGCTCACCGACGCTATCGACCTGCTGATCAACGAGGGGCACCCGGTCCACGTGGTGGTCCACGACGGCACCAGGCACGATCTCGGCAATCCCGGCGGGTACATCAAGGCCTGCGTGGACTTCGCCCTGGACAACCCGGCCTACGCCGACGAGCTCCGGGAGTGGCTGGAGGGCCGGCTCGGCCGCTGACGGCGCCGTCGCCGCGGAATGGTGCCGACCGGGCGCTACCCTCTCCCACAGGGACCCGGTGGTCGGCCCGCCCGCTGTGGCGTGACACCGCTGCACGGTCAGCGACTTTCGTACGGGAAGGGGACACCTGGTGCGCTCCGTCGAGGAACAGCTCGCACTGGTGACGGCGGCCGCGGTCGCCCCGAGACCGGTACGCGTGTCGATCTCGGAGGCGCAGGGCCTGCTGTGTGCCGAGGAGGTGGTGGCCGAGCGCCCGTTGCCCTCGTTCGACCAGTCCGCGATCGACGGGTACGCGGTCCGCAGTGTCGACATCCGGGTCGGCGGCCCGGTCGATGACGCCGGGGACGCCTCCGGCGGGCCCGCCGGACTGCCCGTCGTGGGGCGGATCACCGCGGGATCCCGTCAACCGACCCGTCTGCAGCCCGGCCAGGTCGTCCGCGTGGACACCGGGGCGCCGCTGCCGAC
>NZ_JAALEC010000395.1:0-2079 GCF_014145205.1 Dietzia sp. DQ11-44 | reverse complement strand
GGGACGGGCCGCGGCGCCGCACCCAGACCTTCGCCGGGACCGACCGCCAGGTACGCGGCCTGATCCTCGACGTCCTGCGCGACGGGGACGGCACCGCCGACCGGGACCGTCTGGACGCGGTGTGGCCCGACCCGGTCCAGCGCGGCCGCGCACTCGACTCGCTCGTGGCCGACGGGTTGATGGTGCGGACCGGGGACGTGTACTCGTTGCCGGGTTGACCGGCCGGGACCGCGGCACCAAAGCGTAGGCTCACCTACATGGCCGTCGTCAAGATCAATGCCCTGTCCGTGCCGCCCCAGGCCGGTGCCGAGCTCGAGCGTCGCTTCGCCGAGCGCGCCCACACCGTGGAGAACTCCCCCGGTTTCCTCGGCTTCCAGCTGCTGCGCCCCACCGCCGGAGAGGAGCGCTACTTCGTGGTGACCACCTGGCAGGACGAGGCGTCCTTCGCCGCATGGCGCGACGGCGACGCCCGGACCGCCCACGCCGGTCAGCACGGCAAGCCCGTCGCCGAGGGGGCCACCCTCCTCGAGTTCGACGTCGTGATGGACGTCAAGCCCTCCGCCTGACCTCCGGCACCTCACCGGCGCACCCAGACTCCTCACGTGGACCGGATCTCGGAACAGCCGTATCCCATCGCCTTCGGCGCGCTCTTCGTCATTGTGATGCTGCGCGCCAACGCCACCTACTGGCTCGGCCGGGGCGCGCTGAGCGGTGGCAGGCTGAGCCAGAAGGCTGCTCGCCACCTGGACGGTCGGCACATGCAGCGGGCCCAGCGTCTGTCCGCGCGCTACGGCGTGATCGCCGTGCCCCTGTCCTTTCTCACCGTGGGCGTGCAGACGGCGATCAACTTCAGCGCCGGGTTCACCCGCATGCCGCTGACCCGGTACCTGCCGGCGGTCACCGTGGGTGGACTCTTGTGGGCACTGCTCTACTCCACCGTCGGGCTGGTCGGCTGGACCGCGGTCGCCACGCTCTGGTCAGGGATCACCTCGTAGACCGGCCGTGCCCGGCCCGCTACGTCCCGGGGAGCGGCCCGACCACCGGCCCGAGCACGTCCTGGAACCTGTCGTCGACCAGTGATTCCACGTCGACGGGGTCGATCTGACCGTCCTCGGTGAAGACGTCGGCCAACTCCTGTTCGCTGGCCACCGTGTCCGCCAGCGCCACCGGTTGGCGGGTGCTGCGACTCTGCGAGAGCTCGGCGGCCTCGGGGGTCAGCCCCACCGCCTCACCGTAGAACGCAGCCCACTGCGCCGGGTTCTCCGCGGTCCAGGTCCCCGCCTCGGCCAGCCGGACCAGGAGGTCCGCGATCGCGGTCTGGCGGCGCGCGTCCGCGAGGGCGTCGTGGGAGGCGAGCCCGAACCAGAATCCGTTGGACGCCTCCGCCGCGGTCGCGATGGTCCGGGCGTCGGTGGTGGTCTGCGTGATGGCCGTGTACGGATCCCAGATGGCCCAGGCGTCGGCGTCGCCGCGGGAGAACGCGGACCCCGCCTCGGCCGGCTGGAGGAAGACCAGGTCGACGGACTCCGGCGAGACCCCGGCCCTGCGGAGCTGGAGAAGCAGATGCCCGTGGGCGGAGGTCCCCTTGGCCACCAGCACCTTCCGACCCGCCAGATCGGCCACGGTCCGCACGGACGAGTCCCCGGGGACGAGGATCCGGTCCCCCTCCCCGCCGTTGGCGTAGGCGGAGACGATCGACGCCCGCGCCCCGGCGGCCGCGCCGAACACGGGCGGGGTGTTACCGGTGACGGCCACGTCGATCTGACCGGCGTTGAGCGCCTCCACCTGCGGCGGCCCGGAGGTGAACGTGGAGAACTCGACCTCGTACGGCAGGTCGTCGAGCTGTCCCGCCGCGGTGAGCAGGGCCTGGGTGCCGCCCTTCTGGTCGCCCACCCGGAGGACGAGGTCGGACAGGCCCGCGAGGTCGACCCGGTCGGGGACGGGTGCCGCGGCCTCGGAGTCGCGGGTGGCGCACCCGGCGCCGACGAGCAGCACGATCAACGCCAGCGCGAGCAGCGCGACACCGATCGCGGGTCGTCGGTGGATCGGGGAGAGTGTGGTGGTCATATCGAGTAGTCC
>NZ_JAALEC010000394.1:0-1477 GCF_014145205.1 Dietzia sp. DQ11-44 | reverse complement strand
TCCCCCGCCGCGGGGTCGGTCGATGGTCTCGGTGTGGCCGACGACGCCGTCGTCCAGGACGAGCACACGGTCGGCCAGGGCCACCGCCTCGTCGACGTCGTGCGTCACCAGCAGGACCCCGAGACCGTGGTGCGCCCACAGCCGCAGCAGGAGGCGGTGCATGGTGCGCCGGGTGAGGGCGTCGAGCGCGCCGAAGGGCTCGTCGAGCAGCAACAGCGACGGCTCGGCGACGAGCGCCCGGGCGAGCGAGGTCCGCTGCGCCTGCCCGCCGGAGAGTTCCCCCGGGTAGGCGCCCTCGCGGCCCCCGAGCCCCACCTCGGCGAGGATCCCGGTGACCCGGTCGGTCTTCTCCCCGCGTCCGACGTCGACCCGGTTGAGGCCGTGCCTGACGTTCTCGGCGACGGTGCGCCAGGGCAGCAGCCGGGAGTCCTGGAACACGACGGCCGGGGGGCCCTCGATGTGGACGCTCCCTCCGTCGAGCTCCCGGTCCAGTCCGGCGAGGATCCGCAGCGCGGTGGATTTGCCGCTACCGCTCCGACCGAGCAGGGCGACGATGTCGCCGCGGGGGATCGTCAGGTCGAGATCGCGGAGAACGACGGTGTCGCCGAAGCTGCGGGTGACATCTCGCAGCGCGCCCGCGGGGGCGAGGGTGGTGGTCATGACTGTGGCTCCTGGGTGGTGGTCGGTGGTCACCGGTAGTGGCGCAGCGCACGGGCCTCGGCGACGCGGACCACCGCGTCCGTGAGGATGCCGAGCAGCGCGTACACGACCAGGCCGACGATGATCACGTCGATCCGGAAGTAGTCGCGGGCGTTCATGATGAGGTAGCCGATGCCGTTGGTGGCGTTGAGCTGCTCGGCCACGATGAGCGTCAACCAGGCGATCGCGAGCGACTGCCGCACGCCGACCAGGACCTGGGGCGCGATCGACGGGAGGATCACCTCGGTGAGCCGCTGGCGTCGGCTGAATCCGAAGACCGTCGCCATGTCCTGCAGCCTGGGATCCACCTGCCGCAGGCCCGAGGCCGTGTTGAGGTAGATCGGGAAGACCACACCGAGTGCGATGAGCAGCACCTTCGGGGTCTCACCGATGCCGAACCACAGGATGAACAGCGGTATCAGCCCGAGGTGCGGCAACGCGCGGAGCATCTGGAGCGGGGGGTCGACGAGGGCGTCCGCGATCCGCGAGGTTCCGACGATCACCCCCAGGACGAGTCCGGCCACGGCCCCCAGGACGAACCCCTGGACCACGCGGACGCTCGAGACGGCCAGCGCGTCGGCGAGCTCACCTGAGGCGATGAGCTCCAGTGCGGAGGAGGCGATGAGCTGCGGGGCGGGAAGGATCCGCTCCGGCAGGATGCCGGTGGCTCCGGCGATCTGCCAGATGAGGATCAGTACGACGGGGCTGAGCCAGCGCAGCCAGGTGGTCCGGCGGCGGGGCCGGCGGCGGCCGACAGGGCCGCGCCCGGGAGCCGGCG
>NZ_JAALEC010000393.1:0-3527 GCF_014145205.1 Dietzia sp. DQ11-44 | reverse complement strand
GCCCGCGCCGGCCCCGCCGCCGCGGCCGCCGCCCTGGTTGAACAGGCCGCCGAAGAGATCGGAGAAGCCCCCGGCCCCACCGGCTCCGCCCGCACCCGCGGCCCCTCCGAAGAGGTCGCCGATGTCGAAGTCACCGCCGGTGGTGGTGTATCGGCCCCCACCGGGAGGCGCGAAGCCGCCGAACCCGCCGGAGGACACCTGCGCCCGGAACTCGTCGTACTCCTTGCGCTTGGCGGGGTCGCCGATGACGCTGTTGGCCTCGCCGACCCGCTTGAACTTCTCCTCGGCGGCCTTGTTCCCCGGGTTCTTGTCCGGGTGGTTGTCGCTCGCGAGCTTGCGGTACGCCTTGCGGATCTCGTCCGCCGTGGCGGACTTGGAGACGCCCAGTTCGGCGTAGTAGTCCTTCTCGACCCATTCGCGCTGACTCACCAGACGCCTCCTTTCCCTATCGGTTCCTGATCAGTTCCTACTTACCCGAAGTCTCACTTTTCCACCTCGACCGCCGGTGTGCGGGTGACCGCACACCGGCGGCGGTGGAGGACGAGCGGATCAGCGGACGGTGACCATCGCCGACCGCAGGGTCCGCTCGCCGTGGCGATAGCCCTTGCGCAGGATCGTGCCCAGCACGGGCTCGGAACCCTCCGACTCGTCCTGCACGGCCTCGTGCACGGACGGGTCGAACGCGTCCCCCTCCTCGCCGAAGGACTCGACCCCCTGGGAGGCCAGGACCGCGTGGACCCGGTCGGCGAAGGCCTTGAGCGGCCCCTCCTCCAGGTCCCCGTGCGCCCGTGCCCGCTCCAGGTCGTCGACGATCGTCAGGAGCTCGGTGAGGACCGAGCCCTTGGCGGTGTCGATGATGGCCTGTCGGTCCCGCTCGACGCGGCGGCGGTAGTTGGCGAACTCCGCCGACACGCGCTGCAGGTCCGCCGTCCGTTCGTCGAGCTGCGCCTGCAGCGCCGACGTGGCGTCGTCGTCGGACGACCGGTCGCCGGCGGCGCCGTCGGTGGTGGGGGCGGGGTCGTCCTCGACGATCTCGCCCTCCACCGCCTCCGACGGAGCGGCGCCGGTCTTGTCATCCACCGCCTGCGCGGCGGCCACGTCCTGCGCGTCACCGCCCGCCCAGGCGGCCTTGTCCGTCTCCGGACCGTCAGCGTGTGGTGTGGTCACTGGAACTCACCCCTGACTGTCTCGTCGTCCTCTGCGGCCGCCTCGACCTCGTCCGGGTCGACGCCGGCCGCGCCCTCGGCCACGATCTCGGCCTCGGGGGCGACGGGGGCGTCCTGGACGAACTTCTCGTCCACCGCCTCCTCGTCGGTGGCCTCCGGGTCGCCGGGATCAGGAATTCCGGTCGCGTCCGTCACTTGTCGTCCCCCTTCGGCTCGTCCTCGTCCACGACCTCGGCGTCGACCACGTCGTCGTCAACCGACCCCGCGGAGGTGGGGTCGCCGGCCTCGGCACCCTCGGCCGCGGAGGCCTCGTAGATGGCCTGGCCGACGGCCTGCGCCTCGGTGTTGACCTTCTCGACCGCGGACTTGATGGCGTCGACGTCCGAGCCCTCGAGGGCGGTCTTGGCGTCGGCGATCGCGGCCTGGAGCGACTCCTTCTTGTCGGCCGGGATCTTGTCCTCGTTCTCCGAGACGAACTTCTCCGTCTGGTAGATCGTGGACTCGGCCTGGTTGCGGGCGTCCGCCTCCTCGCGACGCTTGTGGTCCTCGGCGGCGTGCTCCTCGGCGTCCTTGATCATCTGGTCGATCTCCTCCTTGGACAGGCCGGAGCCGTCCTGGATGATGATCGTGTTCTCCTTGCCGGTGCCCTTGTCCTTGGCGGTCACGTGGACGATGCCGTTGGCGTCGATGTCAAAGGTGACCTCGATCTGCGGCACGCCACGCGGCGCGGGGGCGATACCGGCGAGCTCGAACGAGCCGAGCAGCTTGTTCTGCGCCGCCATCTCGCGCTCACCCTGGAACACCTGGATCTGCACCGACGGCTGGTTGTCGTCGGCCGTGGTGAAGGTCTCCGACCGCTTGGTGGGGATGGTCGTGTTGCGCTCGATGAGCTTGGTCATCACGCCGCCCTTGGTCTCGATGCCCAGCGACAGCGGGGTCACGTCGAGCAGGAGCACGTCCTTGACCTCGCCGCGGAGCACGCCGGCCTGCAGCGCGGCGCCCACGGCGACGACCTCGTCCGGGTTGACGCCCTTGTTGGGCTCCTTGCCGCCGGTCAGCTCCTTGACCAGGTCGGACACGGCCGGCATGCGGGTCGAGCCACCGACGAGCACCACGTGGTCGATGGTAGACACGGCGATCCCGGCGTCCTTGATGACGGCCTGGAACGGCTTGCGGCACCGGTCGAGCAGGTCCTGCGTGATCTTCTGGAACTCCGAGCGCGACAGCGTCTCGTCGAGGAAGAGCGGGTTCTTGTCCGCGTCGACCGTGATGTACGGCAGGTTGATCGAGGTGGACTGACCGCTCGACAGCTCGATCTTCGCCTTCTCGGCGGCCTCACGCAGACGCTGCAGCGCCATCTTGTCCTTGGTGAGGTCGATGCCGTTCTGCGCCTTGAACTTGTCCACGAGCCAGTCGACGATCCGCTGGTCCCAGTCGTCACCACCGAGGTGGTTGTCACCGGAGGTCGCCCGGACCTCGACGACGCCGTCGCCGATGTCGAGCAGGGAGACGTCGAAGGTACCGCCACCGAGGTCGAAGACCAGGATGGTCTGCTCCTTGTCGCCCTTGTCCAGCCCGTACGCCAATGCGGCCGCGGTGGGCTCGTTGACGATGCGCAGGACGTTCATGCCGGCGATCTGGCCGGCGTCCTTGGTGGCCTGACGCTGGGCGTCGTTGAAGTAGGCGGGGACGGTGATGACGGCGTCCGTCACCTCCTCACCGAGGTAGGACTCGGCGTCGCGCTTGAGCTTCTGGAGCGTGCGCGCGCTGATCTCCTGCGGGGTGTAGTTCTTGCCGTCGATCGAGTCCGACTTCCAGTCCGTGCCGATGTGGCGCTTGACCGAGCGGATGGTGCGGTCGACGTTGGTGACCGCCTGGTTCTTGGCCGGCTGGCCCACGAGGACCTCGCCGTTCTTGGCGAACGCGACCACCGACGGGGTCGTGCGCGACCCCTCGGCGTTGGCGATCACGTTGGCCTCGCCGCCCTCGAGGACGGCGACGCAGGAATTGGTGGTGCCGAGGTCGATACCGACTGCACGTCCCATGATGTTCTCCTTCTCTCCGCGCCGTTACCGCGCGGACGGGGGGTGGTCCGAAACTCTGTTGTTCAGCAGACCCGGCTCAAGGCTCGGATCAGTGACTCCACCCTGCCTCTCGGCGGTGGCGCCGTCAACCCAAGTTGAGTCCGGATCGCTGAGGTTTGACGCCCTGTACAACTGGGGACCGGCCCGATCCATTCCCGGGGTGATCCAGATCACGCGGAAACCTGCGTCCACCTGACTCAATTCGCCCTGGCGCCCATCCACGCGCCCGCGCACCCGCACGCCCGCCCGCGCGCCCGCACGCCCGCACGCCCGCACG
>NZ_JAALEC010000392.1:0-3255 GCF_014145205.1 Dietzia sp. DQ11-44 | reverse complement strand
CGAGCGGCAGCCGTACGAGGTGGTCGAGCGGTACCCGGAGTTCGAGCTGCGGCGGTACCCCTCCCATGCCGTGGCGGAGGTGCCCGTCCACGGGTCCTTCGGCAGTACCGGCAACCAGGCGTTCAGGGCGCTGTTCAAGTACGTTACCGGTCACAACGAGTCGGCCGGGTCCATCGCCATGACCGCACCGGTCGTCCAGGAGTCACCCGGCTTCGAGAAAATCGCCATGACCGCGCCCGTAGTCCAGACCGAGGCCGACGGCGGCGAGCACGTCGTCGCCTTCGTGCTGCCCGCCTCGCTGACCGCCGCGAACGCGCCGGTGCCCACCGATCCTCGGGTGCGGGTCAGGCAGGTGCCCGGCCGTGTTGCGGCAGCGGTGCGCTACTCCGGACGGTGGAGCGCGTCGGCCTATCGACGTCACCTGACCGAGCTCGAGGCCGCGATCGGCCGGGCCGGGCTGGTCGCCACCGGGCTGCCCAGGTACGCCCGATTCGACCCGCCGTTCACGCCGTGGTTCCTGCGGCGCAACGAGGTCGTGCAGGACGTGGTGTGGCCCGGCGAGGGCTGAGTCGCGTCGCGCTGGCGGTGTTCGGCAAATTGTCCGCTTCCGTTGGCTGCGGAACGGCGCTATTATCCGAACATGATAAACGGCAAGACGATAGATTCGAGACCCCCTTCGGAGGCGGAACTCGTCGATGTCGCGTCCCAGGCACTTCGCGAGAGACTCCCGCCGGAGTGGAAGATCGATACCAGGCAGGGCGCTACATCGTCGACATCTGGCGGCGCAGATTCTCTGATGATCGCCGAGGCTCCCGATGGGAGTGCCGCAACATTCTGTGTCACCGTCAAGAGCGCCGTCGTAGCTCGCGACATACCTGCGCTTCGGAAGAGGTGCGGCGACACTATGGCCCAGGTGCCGGACAGTGGGTGCCTGGTCTTGACTCGCTATCTCGCGCCCGCCGACCGTGCGCGGCTCGACGCGGCTGGCATTTCATATATCGATGCGACCGGCAATATGAGGGTTTCATCCCCCGTTCCCGCACTCTTCGTCTCGGATCGTGGTGCCGAAAGAGATCCCTGGCGGGGGCCAGGGCGCCCGAGGGGCACCCTCAAGGGAGAACCCGCAGCGAAGGTAGTTAGAGCGCTACTCGATCTTCCCGGGCCATGGCGTGTGCGGGAACTCGCCGACGTCGCCAATGCCTCGGTGGGGTCGGTATACCGTGTGATGCAGTTTCTCGAAGATCAGGGACTTGCGCAGCGGCTGCCTGACCGGCGATTCCTGGTGTCCGATTGGGCAGCTCTTCTGCGCAGATGGAGCGACGACTATCAGTTACTCCGGTCCAATGCCGTGTCCCATTGGATCGCTCCCCGGGGCCTGTCGGACCTTCTCGATACGGTGCGCGAGGAAGAGGACATCGACTACGCGCTGACCGGGTCCGTCGCAGCAGCAGCGTGGGATGCCTACGCGCCAGCCAGGTCGGCGATGGTGTACGTCCGAAACGTCGAACGTGCAGCGGCGAACTGGGGCTTGCGCGCGACCGAAGCGGGAGCGAACGTGCTGCTGATCGAACCCACTTACCCCGTCGTCATGGAACGCGCCATGACCGCGTTGGAAGGGCTCACGGTCGCGCGCCCGACCCAGGTGGCTGTGGACCTCATGACCGGGCCGGGCCGGGCACCCGCAGAGGCGAACGGGCTGATCGAATGGATGAGGGCACATGAACAGTCATGGAGAGGGTAGTGGCGATCTGCTCGTCAGTGCCCGGTTTGCGCTTCTCTACGCGGCCGAGGCGTTGTCCGAGCAGGCCGCAGTCGACGGGCTGATTGCGAGACCTGCATGGAGGGCCGCCCGTCATGACCTCGACACGCTTTGGGGCTGTCAAGTTGCTTGACACGGTGGTACATTTTCAGTGCGACCCCAATCGACGAAAGAGCCCCTGGGCTTCGGGAATGATCCCTAGTTGGTTGGGGTTTCGTGCGTCAGTAGTAGTGCTCGGTGCCGTACCCGAAGTAGTCACTCTCGATCCTGATCTTGCTCCGGATCAGTCTGTGAGCTCGGTCGTCGCCGGTCTCCCACTTCCGTGTGACCGCCCAGGTGCAGTAGTCCGCAGCCTGAAGACCGAAGTCGGACTCATCCCGCCAGAATGCCAATACTCGCTTGGCGCGGAAGGGCAGACACTGGGCCATGACATCGTCCACGGCGCCCCTGAACGCAGCCCGGGTCTTCCTGGTTCCCATCTGAGCGGCGACGACCTGGATGGAATCGCCCTGGTGGAACAACTGAGGGGCGGCCCGACTGAGATGAAAAAACCAGGCGTACTGGTAGAACTTCGGTTCGGTTGGGCGGATCGAGGGCTGGGCCTTGGACTTCTCCAACAGAGTGATGTCGAACCGGAACTCAAGTTCCACCAAGGCGTCGAACACCGCGTCTCGCACGACCTGGGCGTCCGGAGAGGCGTGGAAACACGAATCCAAACCCTGGGCCTTCCAGGCCAGTTCGTCCCGGAGCCGCATGAGGCGCGTCCGGAGCGCCCACACCTGTTCTTCGTCGGCGCACAGCGTGCCAACCGCGAAGTACCTGGATGCCTTCCCATTGCGGAGGAACTGGAGGTCGCCACTCTCATCTGCGAACAGATACTTGATCGCCACGAAGGGGCCTTTCTCTCGACTGCCACCTATGGAAGCACATCGAGAGGACACTCCTCGGGCGGGAAACTCACTAAGCGCCATTACCCGCAGATGACATAAAGGCAGGTCAGAGCGAATATTCAGCTGTTAATCCACAGGCACTCCCCAGCAAGTCACAGCCTTGTAGGCCACTGTGACGAGTTGAGGGCGCGGTGGGTGAATAGCGTGGACCAGCTCTACGTCGCGCCGCACGAGTTGGTCTATGCCGGTCGGTTCGAATGGCGGGAAGTGGCGGTCCGCTCTCGGCGGTCGTGGGCCTTGTCGTCGTCGCCCTCAAGACCGCAGTCCACGTCGGACAGTGAGCGTTAAGACGGAGCGGGTCCGGTGAGCCACCAGGCGATCACGTTACTTGTCAGCTCGGGGATCGGGCCCTCGCCGGTGGAGCCGTCGCCCCACCGCGGAAGGTCCACCCAGATGCGCAATGGTGGACTGCCGATCATCGGGAGGTCGACATGGGCGAGTGGGCGCATCGTCGAGGCGAGCACGTCCCTTTCGGAGGTCCCGCAGTTGAGCGCCGGGACGACACCCGGCAGGCAGATCACCTCGGCTCTCCGCCCCCCCCCCCCC
>NZ_JAALEC010000391.1:0-4743 GCF_014145205.1 Dietzia sp. DQ11-44 | reverse complement strand
GACCGTCCGCCGGGCCGGCGGGGGTCGGGGACGCGTCGGCAGGGGTCGCGAGGGCGGGAGCCGGCCGCAGGTGGTCGTGGGTGTAGTCGAGCTGGTGCGGCAGCGCCCCGACGCCGCGGCTGGGATTGATCGCCACGGGCGGGTAGTCCACCGCCAGCGCGGTGAGCGTGGGGCCGAGCAGTCGCACGCACTCCTCGGAGGCGGTGTGCACGTCGGTCTCCTCTGCAGCGGCCAGGTCGGAGCAGATGAACTGCATCGGGTTCGCGAAGTCGGTCAGCGCGAGGGACGAGATCACCGCGTTCTGCGACGGCTGGTAGATCCCCTGCAGGTTCGACAGCGCGGTGGGTGCGACGTGCAGGATCTGGGCGATGTCGTCGCGCTGCTCGGCCAGCACCGTCAGCAGGTCGGTGGTCGTCCGGACGGTCTCGATGCCCACCTGCCGGTTGTCGCGGACGAAGTCGCGGACCTCGTCGACTGCCAGGTCGAGCTCGGTGAGCGCCGGGCCGATCTCCCCCCGGCCGCGCGACACCGAGACGGTCACCGCCGCCATCACCTCGTTGAAGGTGGTGATCTGCTCGCCGGAACCCTCCATCGCGGCGGTGAAGGCCTCGAGGTTGCGGACGGTGGCGAAGATGTCGTCGCGGCCGTCGGAGACGGTCTGCAGCGCCGCGCTGAGCTGACGGACCGTGTCGCGGACGTCGTCACCGCGATCGTCGAGCACCTCGTCCGCGGCGGCCACCGCGGGTAATCCGGTCGACCCCGATCGTGGCCCCCTCCGGTAGCGGGGCGGGCGTGCCGACGGCGACCGCGTGACCCAACCATACCCGAGGGCATTGTCATGCGGGTGAGCTAGGTCACTGTGTGCTCCGGGCTGCCGTACCGCGCGTGCGAACGCGAGGGAATCCGTGCCCGGGGCCGCTCGTTGCGATGGCGTCTCGCCCTCGCCGCAGCCCCATCTCCCCCACAGCCGCGCCCGAACATGGCGTCTCGCACGCCCCGAAGCGACGGCGAGACGCCATCGCGAGGAGCGGCTGCGTGGGGGGCGGGCATGCCGGCACGCGAGACGCCATCGGGAGGAGCGGCTGCGGACCGGTCGGCCGGCGGCCGGCCGCTCACGGCATGCCGGGAAATGCGGGAAGGCCCCGCGTCCGGATAACCGGTCGCGGGGCCTTCAGCCGAGCTGGTGGCGTCTCAGCCGAGCAGATCAGCTCGCTTCGGAGTCGGAACCCGCCTCGAGGAGCTTGGAGATCGCCGAGGGGTCGACCGGGATGCCGGGTCCGGTCGTGGTGGACACGGTGATCTTCTGCAGGTAGCGGCCCTTGGAGGAGGACGGCTTGAGACGCATGACCTCGTCGATCGCGGCCTGGTAGTTCTCCGTGAGCTGCTCGGTGGAGAACGACGCCTTGCCCACGATGAAGTGCAGGTTGTTGGCCTTGTCGGTGCGGAAGGTGACCTTGCCGCCCTTGATGTCGCTGACGGCCTTGGTCACGTCCATGGTGACGGTGCCCGTCTTGGGGTTCGGCATGAGGCCACGCGGGCCGAGCACGCGGGCCACACGGCCGACCTTGGCCATCTGGTCCGGCGTGGCGATCGCGGCGTCGAAGTCGAGCCAGCCGCCCTGGATCCGCTCGATGAGGTCGTCGGAGCCCACGACGTCGGCGCCGGCGGCCTCGGCCTCGGTGGCCTTCTCGCCCGCGGCGAAGACGATGACGCGGGCGGTCTTACCGGTACCGTTGGGAAGATTCACGGTGCCGCGGACCATCTGGTCCGCCTTGCGGGAGTCGACGCCAAGTCGCATGGCGACCTCGACGGTGGCGTCCATCTTCGTCGAGGAGGTGTCCTTGGCCAGTGCCAGGGCATCCAGAGGCGAGTACAGCTTGGTGCGGTCGACCTTGTCAGCTGCGGCCTTGTAGGCCTTGCTGTTCTTGCTCATGAGAGTTCCATTCCTGCCGCGTGTTCTCTGCGACGGTCGGGTGTGGTGCGGGCCTGAGCTGCCCTCCCACGGTGATGTGTGGTGGTGGAGGTCAGGCCTCGACCGTGATGCCCATGGAGCGGGCGGTGCCGGCGATGATCTTCGCGGCCTGGTCGACGTCGTTGGCGTTGAGGTCCTCCATCTTGGTCTGCGCGATCTCGCGGACCTGGTCCATGGAGACCTTGCCGACCTTGGCGGAGTGCGGGGTGCCCGAACCCTTCTGCAGGCCGGCGGCCTTGAGCAGGAGCTTGGCGGCCGGCGGCGTCTTGAGCTTGAAGTCGAAAGAACGGTCCTCGTAGACCGTGATCTCGACCGGCACGACGTTCCCGCGCTGGTTCTCGGTGGCTGCGTTGTAGGCCTTGCAGAACTCCATGATGTTGACACCATGGGCACCCAGAGCCGGGCCGACCGGCGGTGCCGGGTTGGCTGCGCCGGCGTTGATCTGGAGCTTGATCAGCCCTGAGACCTTCTTCTTCTTCGGAGGCATCGTCTTCCTGATTCTTCGACTGGATCTCGGCTCCACGCTGTACACGTGGGAGGCCGACTGTCGTGTGCGCCGCTCCCCTCAGGCCCGCCCGTCGGGCAGGGCATGCGGGGGCGCAGGCACAACCTTGGAGAGTCTACGTGCAATCGACGTGCAACGGCTAATCCGATCCGGCGCACCGTGGCGCGATCCCCGAAACGACGGGACCCGCCGCGCGCGGTGTGCGCGGGGCGGGCCGTCGGGGTGATCGCGCTGGTCAGTCGATCTTCTCCACCTGGGAGAATCCGAGCTCCACCGGGGTCTCGCGACCGAAGATGGACACGAGCACCTTGAGCTTCTGCGAGGTCGGATCGACCTCGGAGATGCTGGCGGGCAGGGTGGCGAACGGGCCGTCCATGACGGTGACCGACTCGCCGACCGTGAACTCCACCTCGACGGTCTGCGGGACCAGTCCACCGTCGGCCTCGCCACCGGGGGTGGCGGCCTTCTTCTCAGGCTTGGGGGCCAGGAACTTGGCCACGTCGCTCAGCGAGAGCGGGGTGGGCGCACCGGCCGCACCGCCGGTCGCGCTGACGAACCCGGTCACGCCGGGGGTGTTGCGGACGACACCCCATGACTCGTCGTCGAGGTCCATACGCACCAGGACGTAGCCGGGCAGGACCTTGCGGTTGGCGACCTTCTTCTGGCCGTTCTTGACCTCGGTGTACTCCTCGATGGGGACCTCGACCTGATAGATCTTGTCCTCCGCGCCGAGGGTGACCGCGCGGGTCTCGAGATTGGCCTTGACCTTGTTCTCGTACCCGGCGTACGAGTGGACGACGAACCAGTCGCCGGGGAGCTTGCGCAGCTGGCGCTTGAAGGCGATGACGGGATCGATCGCGGGCGCCGCCTCCTCGGCGGGGGCCTCTGCCGACTCGGATCCCTCCGCGGCGTCGGCCTCATCGGTGACGTCGGCGACCTCGTCGGCGTCCTCATCGGTGCCGGCGACCGCGTCGATGGCATCCGCCACGGCCTCGGCGGTCGGCGGGACCGCGACGTCGGAGGGGTCCGCGGAGGTGTCACCGAGCACCGCATCCGCCGCGGTCTCGGCCTGCTCGGCGGCAGCCGGGCTCTGCTCGACGTCCTCGGATTCGGGGCTCTGCTCGATGTCGCTCACTGAAATTGCGGTCCTCTCGAAGTTCGGCGGTCCGGATCTCGTCCCGGACCTCCAGCGGCGGGTGTCAGCGGTCGAAGACGAGCTCGACGAGCTTGCCCGCGCCGAAGTCGACGCCGGAGACCAGCGCGGTCATGAAGATCAGGAACAGGAACACCACGATGGTGTAAGTGACCATCTGGTTGCGCGTGGGCCAGATGACCTTACGCAGCTCCTCGATGACCTGCCCGATGTACTGGAACGGATTCGCGCGGTTGGCCCGCGTGTCCTCCGCGGTGTCCGCATCGGTGCGGACACGATTGGCGACGGTGGTGTCGCTCCGGCCGGCTTTGCCTGTCGGAACAGCAGAGCCCGTCGGAACAGCGGCACCGGTGGTACCGGCCGCGCCGTCGGAACCGCGCGCGCCGCTGGTGTCGTCGTCGCGATCCTGACTCACGCGTTACCTCCGGGTCGACTGTGGCTGGCGGGAAGGGCAGGGGCGACAGGACTTGAACCTGCAACCTGCGGTTTTGGAGACCGCTGCTCTGCCAATTGAGCTACGCCCCTTCGGCCGGTCTCCCGGCCACCCGTGCCGTCTCACGAATCGCGGACCGCACGAACGCCTCGACTCTACAGTGTCGGCGGCTGCCTCAGGCAGCGTGGGCCGCGACCGCGGGCGGTCGGGCGTGGCAAGTGTACGTCAGCCCCGGCAGTGGCTCTAAATCGCTCGATCGGCGCCGTCGAGGGCGACGGTCACGATCGCCTTGCCGAACACCTTGGCCCCGCCGCAGGTGACCGTGAGGGCCACGTCTGCCGTGGAACCGTCGTCGGCGACCCTCCTCACCGTGCCGGCCACCTCCAACAGGGCCGGGGCGTCGGCAGGGACCACCACCGGTCCGGCGAACCGGATCAAGGTGGCCACCACCCGGTCCGCTCCCCCGGCCCACTCGGCCACGACCCCGATCGCCAGCGCCGAGGTCAGCATCCCGTGCGCGACCACGCCGGGCAGACCGAGCTCGCGGGCGGCCTCGTCACTGAGGTGGATGGGGTTGTGGTCCCCCGAGGCGTCCGCGTAGCGGCGCAGGTCCGCACGCGTCACCGGCAGGCTGCGGGCCCGGATGGGCTCGCCGGGCTCCGGTCGCCTCGTCGTCGTCG
>NZ_JAALEC010000390.1:0-3122 GCF_014145205.1 Dietzia sp. DQ11-44 | reverse complement strand
CGCGACCGCCACGACCGCCGCGACCGCCACGACCGCCGAGCCCGCGCCGGCGCCCGCGGACCAGATCGTCTCCAGCTCCGGCTCGGCCACCGACGACCTGGTGGTGGGCAAGGTCCTGCGCCCGTCGGTCTCGCACGACACCCGCTTCTTCTGGGACGGGGTCCGTGCCCACGAGCTGCGCATCCAGACGCGCGAGGACGGCTCGCTGCAGCACCCGCCCGTCCCGGCGCTCTGGAAGGACAGGTCCGAGCAGACCGACTACGTCGTGGCCTCCGGCCGCGGCACGGTGTACAGCTTCGTCACCCACCACGCCCCGCGCGTGCCGGGTCGCACGCGGTTCCCGTTCGTCATCGCACTGGTGGAGCTGGAGGAGGGTGTGCGGATGCTCGGCGAGCTGCGCGACGTCGACCCGGGCCAGGTGTCTATCGGCATGCCGGTGGAGGTCGAGTTCCTCGACATGCCCGGCGACCCGGCCGAGGACGCCGCGTTCGGCACCGAGCCGTGGACCCTGTACGCGTGGCGACCGGCCGGTGCACCGGCTGTCGACCGTCAACAATCCGCGGGGTCACCCGCGAGGACCGAAGGGGCCGTCACGTGAGCGAGAACCGTACCGTCTGCCCCGCCGAGCCGCCCGCCGTGGCGGTGGGGGACCGACTCCCCGAGCTGACCATCGAGGGGACCCCGACCTTCATCGTGGCCTCGGCGCTGGCGACCCGGGATTTCCAGGACGTCCACCACGACCGCGACCTCGCCCACGCCAAGGGCTCCAAGGACATCTTCGTCAACATCCTCACCGACACCGGCCTGGTGCAGCGGTTCGTCACCGACTGGGCGGGCCGGCGCGCCCGCATCACGTCCATCAGGCTCCGGCTCGGCGTGCCCTGGTACGCGTACGACTCCCTCACCCTGACCGGTGAGGTCACGGGGATCGACGACGACGGGCTGGTCACGCTGAAGATCGTCGGCACGGACTCGTTGGGCGCGCACGTCACCTCGACGGCGACCCTCTACCTGAACGGAGACCCGCAGTGAGCACCCTGGCAGACAAGGCTGCGATCGTCGGGATCGGCGCCACCGACTTCTCCAAGGACTCGGGCCGCTCCGAACTGCGCCTGGCCGCCGAGGCCGTGCGCACGGCGGTGGCCGACGCCGGTCTGCAGCCGTCGGACGTCGACGGCCTGGTGTCGTTCACCATGGACACCAACACCGAGATCGCGGTCGCCCGCGCCGCCGGCATCGGCTCGCTGAACTTCTTCTCCCGCATCCACTACGGCGGCGGCGCCGCGTGTGCGACCGTGCAGCAGGCCGCGATGGCCGTGGCGACGGGCGTGGCCGAGGTGGTGGTCTGTTATCGCGCGTTCAACGAGCGCTCCGGGATGCGGTTCGGCCAGGTCAACTCGGCGCTCGTGCAGCAGGTCAACTCCTCCGGCACGGACAACGCCTTCTCCTACCCGCACGGACTGTCGACGCCGGCGGGCTTCGTGGCGATGGTCGCGCAGCGCTACATGCACGAGTACGGCGCCACCAGCGAGGACTTCGGGCGGGTCGCGGTGGTGGACCGCAAGCACGCCGCCGTCAACCCGGCGGCCTTCTTCCACGGCACGCCCATCACGCTGGACGACCACCAGAACTCGCGCTACATCGCCGAGCCCCTGCACCTGCTCGACTGCTGCCAGGAGTCCGACGGCGGGCAGGCGATCGTCGTGACGACCCCCGAGCGGGCGCGGGATCTGCCGCACCGGCCAGTGTCGATCGCGGCGGCGGCCTCGGGTTCGGGTCCGGATCAGTACATCATGACCTCCTATTACCGCCCGGAGCTCGCGGGGTTGCCCGAGATGGGCATCGTCGGCGACCAGCTGTGGGCCCAGTCCGGCCTGCGTCCCCAGGACATGGACATGGCCGTGCTCTACGACCACTTCACGCCGTACGTCCTCATGCAGCTCGAGGAACTGGGCTTCTGTGGCCGAGGGGAGGCCAAGGACTTCGTCCGCGAGCCGGGCGCGCTCGAGGTGGGTGGCCGACTGCCGCTCAACACGCACGGTGGCCAGCTGGGTGAGGCCTACATCCACGGCATGAACGGCATCGCGGAGGGTGTGCGTCAGCTGCGGGGCGACTCGGTCAACCAGGTGCCGGGTGCGGAGAAGCTGGTCGTGACCGCGGGTACGGGCGTGCCGACCTCGGGCCTGGTGCTGACGGTCTGACCGGAGGGTTCAGCCGCGCAGGCACCCGCGGACGAACGAGCCGATGTCGCGCACCGCGACCTTGGCCTCGGGAACGAGCGGGTGGAACACCTGGAACACGTGGAACTGATGTGGCCACAGTTGGAACTCGTGCCGGACCCCGTGTTCGGCGAAACGCTCCGCGAGTTGCTCGATCCCCCCACAGAAGATCTCCTCGCCGCCGCACTGGACGAGGAACGGCGGCCAGTCGGGGGACGGGACGTGGTTGATCGGCGAGATGGCGGGGTCGTCCGGGTCCACTCCCGGCGCGTACTGGCGTCGGCAGAGCTCGGCCAGGCCGAGGGCGAGGAACGGGTCCTTACGGGCGCGGTCGCGGGCGGTCATGTCGGTGAAGTCCAGATCCACCCACGGTGAGAGCAGGACGACCCCCGCCGGCATCGCGGCCTGCTCCTTCTCGAGCTGCGCGACGAGCTGGAGGGCGAGGTTGCCGCCGGCGGAGTCGCCGGCCACCACGATGTCCTCCGCCCGGAAGCCCATGCTCAGCAGCCACTCCCAGCCGGCGAGGGTGTCCTCCGTGGCCGCAGGGTGCGGATGTTCCGGTGCGAGCCGGTAGTCGGGCAGGAAGACGGGCACGCCGGTCTCGCTGGCCATCCGTGACGCGAGTGCCTTGTGCGACCAGGGGGATCCGAAGGTGAAGCCGCCGCCGTGGATGTGGTAGATCACCTTGTCCGAGTGGAAGAACCGCTTGCGGCCCACCCAGAGTCCGGGCACGGGGCCGTCCGAGGACCAGTCGTTGGTGGTCTCGAGGGCGGCCGCCCGCCCGGCCCCCGAGGTCAGCGCGCGCAGCCGTCCGAGGGACGCGTCGGTCGCCGGCATCATGTCGAGGGCCGGTCGGACGAACATCCTCAGCCCGCCGGCCAGCCCGCGGGACCGCAGGGTCCC
>NZ_JAALEC010000389.1:0-5309 GCF_014145205.1 Dietzia sp. DQ11-44 | reverse complement strand
GCGGCGCGCGAATCCGGACCGCAGCGGCGCGGCCCGCGACCCCGGCCCGCGAACCCGGCCCCGTCCGAACAAGCCCCCGTGACGAATCGCTCACGAGTCCGGGCCGTCGAACCGAAGGAGTCACCATGATCGACCCCACCGAGAACAAGCGCATGGACGACGACGGCGGGTCCGCGCCGCGCGGTGCCGACGACGTCGACCGCCCCACCCTCGAGTTGATCCGACGCTTCCTGGTGGAGCGGGACATCGAGTCGACGTTGGCCGACGGCCGCGTTTTCGTGGTCCAGCTGCCGGGGGAGAAGCGGCTCAAGACCGCCTGCCATCTGACGGTGAACCGGGAGAGCGTGCGGATCGAGGCATTCGTCTGCCGCAAGCCCGACGAGGACTTCGAGAGGGTCTACAAGTACCTGCTGCGGCGCAACCGTCGGCTGTACCAGGTGGCGTACACGCTGGACAACAACGGCGACATCTACCTGGTGGGCCGGATGCCGCTGGTCGCGGTGACCGAGGAGGAGCTCGACCGCGTGTTGGGCCAGGTGCTCGAGGCGGCGGATCACGACTTCAACATCCTGCTCGAGACCGGCTTCCACACCTCGATCCGCCGCGAGTGGGAGTGGCGCGTCTCGCGCGGTGAGCCGCTGCGCAACCTGGACGCGTTCCGCCACCTCACCGAGGACCTGCCCCAGCCGGGGCACGAGTAACCCGCGAGCCCTCGGCGCCCGCCCCCGGCGCCCGCCTCTCCGTCGAAAAGAGCGTTCCGCTCACCCTCTTCTCGGCCGATGTGTGCGGGACGCTCTTTTCGACGGTGTGGGGCGCCGACGGTGTGGAGCGTCGACGGAGCGGGCCGCCGACGGTGTGGGCCACCGACGGCGCGGGCGTCGCGGCTCCCGTCAGAGCTGCTCGGCGACCTTCTTGCGCAGGACCTTGCCCATCGGGTTGGTGGGCAGCTCGCCCAGCGCCACGAACTCCCGGGGGACCTTGTACCCGGCGAGTGAGGCCTTGCAGTGGGCGCGCAGGGCCGGGGCGTCGAGCTCGGTGCCCGGTTCGAGCACGACCGCGGCCACGACCTGCTCGCCCCCGTCCGGTCCGCGCCGGCCCACCACCGCGCAGTCGGCCACGCCCGGGGCCCTGCGCAGGACCGCCTCCACCTCGGAGGGGTAGACGTTGAACCCGCCGGTGACGATCATCTCCTTGATGCGGTCCACCACGTGGAGGAAGCCGTCGGCGTCCTGGACCACCACGTCGCCGGTGCGCAGCCAGCCCTCGTGGAAGGTCTCGGCGGTGGCCGCGGGGTTACGCCAGTAGCCCGGGAAGACCTGCGGGCCCCTGACCAACAGCTCGCCGGGCTCGCCCGGGTCGGCGTCGACGGTGGGGTCGTCCTTGTGGGCGACGCGGACGTCGGTGTCCGGGAAGGGGACGCCGATGCTGCCGGCCCGCCTCGCCGTCGACATGGGGTTGCCCACCGTGATGGGCGAGGTCTCGGTCATCCCGTACCCCTCCACGAGCAGGCCCCCGGTCGCGGCCTCCCACCTCTCGATGAGCTCGTCGGGCAGGCTCATGGCGCCGGACAGCGAGTGCCGGATGCCGTGCAGCGGGATGCCCCGCCTGCCGGCCTCCTCGAGGATCTTGGAGTAGATCGGGGGGACGGCCGGGATGAAGGTGGGCAGGTCCTTGGCCAGGATCGGCATGATGAGGTCCATCTCGGGCGCGGGCACGAGCTGCAGCCGGGCACCCACCGCGATCCCGATCACCACGCAGAGCGTCACCCCGTAGGCGTGGAACATCGGCAGCGAGGCCAGGAACCGCTCGCGCCCCAGCTCGAGCTCGGGCACCCAGGCCTCGCCCATCTTGGCGTTGGCCACGAGGTTGGCGTGCGAGAGCGTGGCGCCCTTGGGCGTGCCGGTGGTGCCGGAGGTGTACAGGATCAGCGCGAGGTCGTCGGCCTTCGGGCGGGGATACGAGAAGTCCAGCTCCGGCCCGGTCTCCAGCTCGCGCCAGTCCAGCGTCCCGGGAGCGGGCGCGGAGAGCTTGGCCCGCGAGGCGCGGAGCGACGGGACGGGCAGGAGCTTCAGCGCCAGGCGCTTGGCCGCGGGGAGCTCGTCGAGCAGGTCGACGGCGACGATGTGCTCGATCTCCGTGCCGGGGCGGTCGGCCAGCTCGCGCACCATCCCGGCGACGACGTTCCAGGTCACCACCACCCTCGCGCCGTGGTCGGCGAACGGGCCCTCGAGCTCGTCGGCGGTGTAGAGCGGGTTGTGCTCGACCACGATCGCGCCGATCCGCAGCGCGGCGTAGAACACCACGATCCCCTGCGGACAGTTGGGCAGCAGGACCGCGACCCGGTCCCCGCGCCCCACCCCGAGGCGACGCAGTCCCTCGGCAGCGTGGCGGACCCGGCTGCCGATCTCGGAGTAGGGGGTCAGTCGGCCGAAGAACTCGGTCGCGGGCCGGTCGGCGTAGGTGCGCACGGCGTCGTCGAACTGGTCGATGAGCGTGGTGGTGCCGTAGTCGAGGTTATGTGTGGTGCCCGGGGTGTAGTGGGCGGTCCACGGCCGGTCGGGTCGATCGGGGGTGTCTCCGGCGTGTGTGGTCATGTCTGCACCGTAGTCCTCGGGCGTCGGGTCATAATGACCGTATGGCTTACGGAACCCTCGTCCTGCTGCGTCACGGTCAGTCCACGTGGAACGCCTCCAACCAGTTCACCGGATGGGTCGATGTGGACCTCACCGACCTCGGCCGCGAGGAGGCGGTCCGCGGCGGCAGACTCCTCGCCGAGGAGGGCATCCTCCCGGACGTGCTGTACACCTCGCTGCTGCGTCGGGCCATCACCACGGCCAACATCGCGCTCGACGCCTGCGACCGGCACTGGATCCCCGTGGTGCGGCACTGGAAGCTCAACGAGCGGCACTACGGCAAGCTCCAGGGCCTCAACAAAGCGGAGATCAAGGACGAGTTCGGCGACGAGCAGTTCATGCTCTGGCGCCGGAGCTACGACACGCCGCCGCCGGCGATCGATGCGGACAACGAGTACTCGCAGTCGGCGGACCCCCGCTACGCGGACCTGCCGGAGGTGCCGCTGACCGAGTGCCTCAAGGACGTGGTGGACCGCTTCATCCCGTACTACGCGGCCGAGATCGCGCCGCAGCTGGCGGAGGGTAAGACGGTCATGGTGGCCGCGCACGGGAACTCGTTGCGCGCACTGGTCAAGCACCTCGACGGCATTTCCGACGAGGACATCGCGGGCCTGAACATCCCCACCGGCATCCCGCTGGTCTACCGCTTCGACGACTCCGGTCTGGTCTCCAACCCGGGGGGCACCTACCTCGACCCGGAGGCCGCGGCCGCGGGAGCCGCGGCCGTCGCCAGCCAGGGCGCCCAGAAGTAGGTGTCGCTCCGGTGAACACGCGGCGAACCCCCGTCCACCTGCGGACTTCCCGCAGATGGACGGGGGTTCTCCGTTGTGGTCGCCGATTCGCCGCACCGTAGTATCTGCCTCGTGCAGGTCAGTCTCGGGATCGCCCTCGCGATCATCGCCGCAGTGGTCGGCTTTGTCGTCGGCGGGTTCGTCGTCCCCCGGCTCAACGCCCGCCGTGAGCTCCGGCTCGCCGAGCAGCAGGGTCCGAGCCGGTTGGAGGTCCTGCGGGCGGTGTACCACCAGGCGCCGTACGCGCTCGCCGTGGTGGACCGACACCAGGACGTGGTGCTCTACAACCGTCGCGCCGCGGAGCTGGGCATCGTGGACGACCGGCTCCTGGTGGACCCGGTGTGGCGCGCGGCCGAGATCACCTTCGCCGGCGGCGAGCCCTCGGCGTTCGACCTGCCCGCCAAGGTCATCACGGGGCGCCGCCGGATCCCGTCGGTGAGCGGCCGCAGCGAGATCCTCGGCGGACACCTCGGTCAGTTCGCGGTGGTGTTCGCCGACGACGACTCCGAGCAGCGGCGCATGGAGGCCGCCCGGCGCGACTTCGTGGCCAACGTCTCCCACGAGCTCAAGACACCGGTGGGGGCCATGGCCGTGTTGGCCGAGGCGCTGCTGGAGTCCAAGGACGACCCGGAGTCGGTCGAGTACTTCGGCGGCCGAGTGGTGAGCGAGGCCCACAGGCTGGGTAAGATGGTCTCCGAGCTCATCGAGCTGTCCCGGCTCCAGGGCGCCGAGCGGATCCGCGATCCCGAGCCGGTGGACGTGGACGCCGTGGTGGACGAGGCCATGCGCAGGTCGGCGTCCGCGGCGGAGGCGGCCGGGATCGAGCTGATCACCGACGCGCCCTCCGGGCTCGAGATCTCGGGCGACTGGACACTGCTGGTCACCGCGTTGACCAACCTCATCTCCAACGCCGTCAACTACTCGCCGGAGCGCACCCCGGTCTCGATCACGCGGGCGCTCGACGGGGACACCGTGATGCTGCGGGTCACCGACCGGGGGATCGGCATCGCGCCCGAGCACCAGACCCGCGTGTTCGAACGGTTCTTCCGCGTGGACAAGGCCCGGTCCCGGGCCACCGGCGGGACCGGGCTGGGGTTGGCGATCGTCAAGCACGTCGCCCAGAACCACAACGGCGGCGTCAGCATCTGGAGCAGGCCCGGGACCGGGTCCACGTTCACACTCGAACTCCCGGCCCATGTGGAGCCGGGTGGCGAGGGGGTCCCGCCCCCCGCCGAGCACGACCAACAAGGAGAGGACCAGGTGCCGTGACCAGGGTGCTGATCGTAGAGGACGAGGCTTCGCTCGCGGATCCGTTGGCGTTCCTCCTGCGCAAGGAGGGCTTCGAGGTCACCATCGCCGGCGACGGCCCGACCGCGCTGGAGAGCTTCGACGCGGAGGGCGCGGACATCGTGTTGCTGGACCTCATGCTCCCGGGCATGTCCGGAACCGACGTGTGCAAGCGCCTGCGGGTGACCTCGAGCGTCCCGGTCATCATGGTGACCGCGCGGGACAGCGAGATCGACAAAGTGGTCGGGCTGGAGTTGGGGGCCGACGACTACGTGACCAAGCCCTACTCGGCCCGCGAACTCATCGCCCGCATCCGGGCCGTGCTCAGGCGCGGCGCGGACACGGAGGGAGACCAGCCGGACGACATCGGTGTCCTGGAGTCGGGCCCGGTGCGCCTGGACATCGAGCGGCACACGGTGACCGTCCGCGGGTCGGTGGTGACCCTCCCGCTCAAGGAGTTCGACCTGCTCGAGTACCTGCTGCGCAACTCGGGCCGGGTGCTCACCCGCGGTCAGCTGATCGACCGCGTCTGGGGGTCGGACTACGTGGGGGACACCAAGACTCTGGACGTCCACGTCAAGCGGCTGCGCTCGAAGAT
>NZ_JAALEC010000388.1:0-2080 GCF_014145205.1 Dietzia sp. DQ11-44 | reverse complement strand
TAAGCCGGTCCACCTGGTGACGGTCCGGGGCCTGGGCTACAAGTTCGAGGGCTGACCGCCCCGTCCGGCCCGGGCCCGCTCCGTCGCGGGGTGCACGGCGACGATCCCCAGCTGGCGGCGGCGCCGGCACGCCGCGGCCAGCACCTCGTAGCAGTCGGCCCCCAGCAGCTCCACCAGCTCGTCGCGCAGCGAGACGAACACCGGGTCGGCCCCGACGTGCGCCTCGGGCGATCCGGTGCAGTACCAGTCGAGGTCCAGCCCGCCGGGGCCCCAGCCGCGGCGGTCGTACTCCCCGATACGGGTGTGGAGGACCTCCACCTCGTCGGGCCGGGTCTCCCACTCCTGCGTGCGGCGGATGGGCAGTTGCCAGCACACGTCCGGCTTCGACTCGGGCAGGGTTCGCCCCGTCCTCAGGGCCATGTGGTGCAGGGCGCAGCCCGAGCCGGCCGGGAAGCCGACGTCGTTGAAGAACACGCATCGCCCGCCGTGGCGCCTCGTCCGCAGGGCGGGCTCGGGCTCGCCGTCGTCCCCGGTGAGCTCGTCCTCTTCCAGCCACGGCTCGAGATCGCCGCCCTCGGCCTCCGCGGCCTCCAGCGCGGCCCCACGGTGCTGCCAGTCCTCGGGTCCCAGGAGTTCGACGTTCACGGTCAGTCGCGCGCGGTCGTCGTCGTCACACAGGAACGCCCCGTGCGTACAACAGCCGGAGTCGGGCTGGTCGGCCTCGATGCCGTGGCAGGCCGGGGTGCCGAACACGCAGGTCCACGAGGACAGCAGCCAGGTCATGTCCGCGGAGACGAGGTGCTGGTCGTTCGCGGGGTCCGGGAAGCTGTACCACTCGCGGGGGAAGTCGAGGGGGACTTCCGCGGCGGGCGCGCCCGGGGTGCTGGTGCGTTCGGTGGCGGTCACAACCTGCGACCGTAGACCGTTTAGGGTGGGCGTGTGAGATTAGGTGTCCTGGACGTCGGGAGCAACACGGTCCATTTCGTGGTGGTCGACGCCCATCGCGGCGGGCACCCCACGCCCATGAACGACTCCAAGACCCGTCTGCGGCTGATCGAGTACCTCGATGAGGACGACAACATCTCGAAGACCGGCATCGCCCGGCTGATCGACGCGGTCAACGAGGCCGCCGATCTGGCCAAGGCCACCAAGTGCCGCGAGGTCATGGCCCTGGCGACCTCGGCGGTGCGCGACGCCGCCAATTCGGACGCGGTGCTCGAAAAGGTCGAGAAGGAGACCGGGATCGCGTTGCGCGTGCTCTCCGGCGAGGACGAGGCGCGGATGACCTTCCTGGCCGCCCGCCGGTGGTTCGGCTGGAGCGCCGGTCGGATCGTCAACCTCGACATCGGTGGTGGCTCGCTCGAACTCACGAGCGGCGAGGACGAGCTGCCCGAGCACGCCTTCAGCCTGCCCCTGGGCGCCGGCCGGTTGACGCACGACTGGTTCAAGACCGACCCGCCCGAACGCAAGCGCATCAACCAGTTGCGTGATTTCATCGACGCCGAGCTGGAGGGCCCTGCCCGGGACCTGCGGGCCGCCGGCACCCCCGACCTGGCCTGTGCCACCTCCAAGACGTTCCGCACGCTGGCGCGGCTCACCGGCGCGGCGCCGTCGTCGGAGGGGCCGCGGGTGGAGCGGATCCTCACCGCGTCGGGTCTGCGGCAGGTGATCGCCTTTATCTCTCGCATGACGGCCGCCGACAGGGCAGAGTTGGAGGGCATCAGCTCTGACCGGTCCCATCAGGTGGTCGCGGGAGCGCTGGTGGCGGAGGCGTCGATGAGGGCTCTGGGGTTGGAAAGTGTGAAAATCTGCCCGTGGGCTCTGCGGGAGGGGCTCATTCTGCAGCGTCTCGACCGGGACGCGGGCGGCGACGGAAAGGGGAGCTGAGATGGCCGAGGATCAGGACGGTCAGCAGATCACCGTGGCGGAGCTGCTCAAGCGCATGGGCGCCGAGCAGTCGGACGCGGCCGCACCCAAGGGGCGCCGGCACCGGCGGGCCGACGAGGGCGGCAGCGGCGTGAGCGTCTCCGAGCTCACCGGCGAGATCCCGCGGATCACCGATGACACCGAGCTCAGCAGC
>NZ_JAALEC010000387.1:0-12374 GCF_014145205.1 Dietzia sp. DQ11-44 | reverse complement strand
CCGCCCGCGGATGTCGCGGGCGGCGGCCTTCGTCGTGCAGTGGCTCTCAGCGCTTGGCGGGAGCCGTCGCGACCGCGCCGGTCGCCGCGGCGCCGAACACCGAGTAGTGATCAGCCGGGACCTCGTAGACCCTGGCCTTCTTGAGGCTGTCGTCCTTCTTCGGTCGCAGCGACAGGAACATCCACACGGCGAGGAACACGGCGATGCTGACCAGCCAGATGTCCTCGACCCTGCCCACGTGGTTGCCGAACAGCATGGCCAGGAGGAACAACACGAAGAAGCCGCCCACGACGAGGCCGACCTTCCTGTTGTGCTGGTGCCAGCCCCACTGGACCGAGGGCTCGTCGAGGGAGCTGATGCCCCCCACGACGATTTCCTTGCTGGTGTGGTGCCCGTCCGCGCTCATGCTCCCCGGTTCTCCTCACGGCTCGCTGGCAGCCCCGCGGGCCGCCGACATCCCGCTCAGTCTGGCACACGCCCGGCCGGGGTCGACGGGTAACCCGCCGGTGTCACGCCCCCGACGCGTCACGCGATGCGGCGCCCGGCGCCCCGGACGTGGACAATGACGGTGTGACCACGCGCGTTCTCATCCTCGGAAGCACCGGCTCGATCGGTACCCAGGCACTGGAGGTGACCTCCGAGGCCGGCCCCGGCCGGTTCGAGGTCGTGGGCCTGGCCGCGGGCGGCGGTCGGGTGGACCTCCTCGGTGAGCAGATCGCGGCGACGGGAGCCGGCTACGTCGCCGTCTCGGATCCCGCCGGCGCCGCGCGGATCCGGTCGGAGTTCCCCGCGGTGACCGTCTTCGACGGGCCGGGTGGCGCGACCGAGTTGGTCGGGGCGGTGGAGGCGGACGTCGTCCTCAACGGCATCGACGGCTCGATCGGACTCGGTCCCACCCTCGCCGCGCTGGCGACCGGAGCCCGCCTGGCGTTGGCCAACAAGGAATCGCTCGTCGCCGGTGGTGCGCTGGTGACCGGCGCCGCCGCCCCGGGGCAGTTGGTGCCCGTGGACTCCGAACACTCGGCCATGGCGCAGTGCCTGCGATCGGGCACCGCGGACGAGGTCGCCGGCCTCGTCCTGACCGCGTCCGGAGGTCCGTTCCGGGGCAGGACGCGCGCGCAGCTGGCGGACGTCACCGCGGAGCAGGCGTTGCGGCATCCCACGTGGGCGATGGGGCGGATGATCACACTGAACTCGGCCACCCTGGTCAACAAGGCGCTCGAGCTCATCGAGGCGCATCTGTTGTTCGGGGTGCCGTACGAGAAGATCGAGGTGACCGTCCACCCCCAGTCGGTGGTCCACTCGGCCGTGACCTTCGTCGACGGTGCCACCATCGCCAAGGCGTCTCCTCCGTCGATGAAGCTGCCCATCGCGCTGGCCCTCGGCTGGCCGGACCGGATCCCCGGGGCCACGACACCTCTCGACTTCTCCCGGTCCCACTCCTGGACGTTCGAGCCCGTGGACGAGCAGACGTTCCCGGCGATCTCCGTCGCCCGCGCGGCCGGATCGGCGGGAGGGCTGCGCACGGCGGTGTTCAACGCCGCGAACGAGGAGGCCGCGCCGGCCTTCCTCGACGGGAGGATCGGCTTCACCGAGATCGTCGACGTGGTGGCCGAGACGGTCGCGGCGGCGGACGAGTGGTCGTCCGATCCCCGCGACCTGGACGACGTGACGGCGGCGGAGTCGTGGGCACGGCGCCGTGCCGCCACGCTCGTCGCGAACCGGGAGGGCTGAGTCGTGATGGTGCTCGGGATCGTGCTCTTCGCACTCGGGATCATGGTGTCGATCGTGCTCCACGAGTACGGACACATGCGGGTGGCGCAGTGGTCGGGCATGAAGGTCCGTCGGTTCTTCGTCGGCTTCGGTCCGACACTGTGGTCGGTGCGCCGCGGCGGGATCGAGTACGGACTCAAGGCGGTCCCGCTGGGTGGGTTCTGCGATATCGCGGGGATGACCGCGTACGACGAGTTGGCCCCGGAGGACGAGCCCAGGGCGATGTGGCGTCAGGCGTGGTGGAAACGGGTGGCGGTCCTGTTGGCCGGCCCGGCCATGAACATCGTCCTGGCCATCGCGCTCTTCTACACGGTCGCCGTGGGCTGGGGGCTGGTCAACCGTGACGTCCAACCGATCCCGACCGACCGGGTCGCGGCGGTGGTGGGCGACACCTGCGCCGGTGCGGACCGGTGTGGGGTCGGTGTCGGCCCGGCGGGTGAGGCCGGCATCCTCGCCGGCGACCGGATCACCTCCGTCGACGGCCTCCCCGTGGGCAGTTGGTCCGATCTGTCCGAGGTGGTCTCCGCGCGTCCCGGCCAGACGGTCCCCGTCACGCTCGACCGGGCGGGGGAGACCGTGACGACGACGGCGAGCCTGACCTCGTCCTCCGTCGCGGGTCAGGAGAGGGGTGCGCTGGGGGTGCGACTGTCCGAGGACGGCATCCCCCCGGAGATCCTCGCCGACCCCGCCTACCAGACGGTCAACACCTACGACGCGCTCGGTGCGGTCCCGGCGACCTTCGTGTTCACCGGGGAGATGATCGAGGCCACGATCGACGGACTCATCTCGTTCCCGTCCAAGATCCCGGCGGTGGCGGCGTCGATCTTCGGCGCCGAACGGGCCGATGACTCGCCGGTCTCCGTGGTGGGTGCGAGCCACATCGGTGGCCAGGCGGCCGAGCAGGGTGCGTGGTGGCTGTTCCTGCTCTTCCTCGCGGGGCTGAACCTGTTCCTCGGGGCGTTCAACCTCGTCCCGCTCACCCCGTTCGACGGCGGCCACATCGCGGTGGTGTTCTACGAGAAGATCCGCGACGCGCTACGGCGGCTCCGCGGGCTGGCACCGGGCGGCCCGGCGGACTACGAGAAACTCGCGCCGATCACCATCGGTGTGTTCGTCCTGTTGATGGGCGTGTCCGCGATCGTCATCACCGCGGACTTCGTCAACCCCATACTGCTGACGGGATGAGCGTCCGGACTCCCGATCTCGCCCCCGCGCCCCGGAACGCGGATAATGGCGGACGGGATCCGCGAGCACCCGGCTGGCGACCCCTACGGAAGGCCCTGTTGTGAACGACTCCTCCTCCATCCCCGTCGGACTGGGAATGCCAGACGGTCCACCGCCGGTCCTCGCGCCGCGCCGGAAGACGCGGCAGCTGTTCGTGGGCCAGGTCGGTGTGGGCAGCGATCATCCGGTGTCGGTCCAGTCCATGACCACCACCAAGACCCACGACGTCAACGCCACGCTCCAACAGATCGCCGAACTCACGGCGGCGGGCTGCGACATCGTCCGCGTGGCGTGCCCCCGTCAGGAGGACGCCGACGCCCTTGAGACCATCGCGCGCAAGTCGCCGATCCCCGTCATCGCGGACATCCACTTCCAGCCCAAGTACATCTTCGCGGCGATCGACGCCGGGTGCGCGGCGGTACGCGTCAACCCCGGCAACATCAAGGAGTTCGACGGACGGGTCGCCGAGGTGGCCAAGGCGGCCGGCGCGGCGGGGATCCCCATCCGGATCGGCGTCAACGCCGGGTCCCTCGATCCGCGTCTGCTCGCCAAGTACGGCAAGGCCACCCCGGAGGCGCTCGTGGAATCCGCGCTGTGGGAGGCCTCGCTGTTCGAGGAATACGGTTTCGGCGACATCAAGATCTCGGTCAAGCACAACGACCCCGTGATCATGGTGGAGGCCTACCGTCAGCTCGCGTCGAAGAGCGACTACCCGCTCCACCTCGGAGTCACCGAGGCCGGGCCCGCGTTCCAGGGCACCATCAAGTCCGCGGTCGCGTTCGGAGCCCTGCTGTCGGAGGGGATCGGCGACACCATCAGGGTCTCGCTCTCCGCGCCGCCGGTGGAGGAGATCAAGGTCGGTTCGCAGATCCTGCAGTCACTGGGTCTGCGCCCGCGCAAGCTCGAGATCGTCTCCTGCCCGTCGTGCGGTCGTGCCCAGGTGGACGTCTACAAGCTCGCCGACGAGGTCACCGCCGGCCTCGAGGGGATGAGCGTCCCCCTGCGCGTGGCCGTCATGGGGTGCGTGGTCAACGGACCCGGCGAGGCGCGCGAGGCCGATCTCGGCGTGGCCTCGGGCAACGGCAAGGGCCAGATCTTCGTCAAGGGCGAGGTCATCAAGACCGTGCCGGAGGCGATGATCGTCGAGACCCTCATCGAGGAGGCCATGCGGATCGCGGAGGAGATGGGCGAGCCCGTCGGCGAGGCCGCAGCGGGTCAGGGCCCCCAGGTCAAGGTCACGCGATAGGCCGATGACCGATACGGCTGCGCCGGAGGCAGCGACCGGCGGGTGCCGCGGGGTGGGCCCCGGGGAGGCCCGCGCGCTGCTCGGCGTCCTCGAATCCGACCCCCTGGTCTCGTGTCCCGCGGCGGAGAAGTTCGCCGCGTCCGGCGCGGTGCCCGGGCCGGAGGGGCGGTTCCTCACGCTGGGCGGCCCCGAGAGGTCGCTGGTGTTCGTGGGGAGTTCGGTGCTGCCACTCCGTGGTGACGCACATGATCACCACGAGCTCGGTCTCGCGGTGGCGGGCCTGGGGTTCGGCCCCATGTCCGTCCACGGGCGGAGGGATCAGGTCTCCGCGCTGTGGGGTGCCCTCGGTTCCTGCTGGGGGCCGTCCAGGGAACTCCGCGGGGCGCAGCACCTCATGGCGCTGCGGCACCCGGTGGACCGGTCCCTCGTGCTCGGCGACATCCGGGCCGCGACCCTCCTCGAGTTCGAGCAGGTGCTCGCGGCCGCGGCGGCGATGTACCGCGAGGAGCTGGGCTCCGATCCGTTCGCCGTGGGGTCGGGGATACCGTTCCGCCGCCGGGTCGCGCGCTCCCTGGCGAGGGGGAGGACCTGGATCGGGGTCGACGACGGAGAGGTGTTCTTCAAGGCCGACGTCGCCGCAGTCTCTCCGTGGTCGGCGCAGATCCAGGGGGTGTGGGTCCGGCCCGGCAGGAGGGGTGCGGGGCTCGGGACCGGCGGCATCGCCGCGGTGTGCGCCGCCCTCCAGGCCGGTCGACTGACCCCGTCCCTGGTGGTCAACGGATCCAACGCCGCGGCCCGCTCGGCGTACCGGCGGGTCGGGATGGTCGACGTGGTCGACTACGCGACCGTCCTGATGTGACCCGCCGGGCCACGGTGGCGGCACCCGGGCACCCGCGGTCGGGCCGGGTCGGCGGCGAGCCCCTGAACGCACCTATCCTTGAGGCCATGACCACCTCAACCCGTCAGCCCCTCGTCCCCGGCGATCCCACCCCGATCCGGACGGTTCCCGAGTCGATCCCGCGGCCCGAGTACGTCTGGCGCGAGAAGGTCGACGAGGCCAACGGCGAGCCGTGGGTGCAGACGCCCGAGGTGATCGAGGCGATGCGCAGGGCGTGCACGATAGCGGCGGACGCCCTCGTCGAGGCGGGGCGTGCCGTGGCACCCGGGGTCACGACGGACGAGATCGACCGGATCGCCCACGAGTACATGTGCGACCACGGCGCCTACCCGTCGACGCTGGGGTACAAGGCGTTCCCCAAGTCCAGCTGCGTGTCCCTCAACGAGGTGATCTGCCACGGCATCCCCGACACCACGGTCATCCTCGACGGGGACATCGTCAACATCGACGTCACCGCGTACATCGACGGAGTCCACGGCGACACCAACTCCACCTTCCTGGCGGGTGAGGTCGCCGAGGAGAACCGGCTCCTGGTCGAACGGACGCGAGAGGCCATGAACCGCGGGATCAAGGCCATCCGCCCCGGCCGGGAGATCAACGTGATCGGGCGTGTCATCGAGTCCTACGCGCGCAGGTTCGACTACACGGTGGTCCGGGAGTTCACCGGGCACGGGGTGGGTCCCACCTTCCACAACGGCCTGGTGGTGCTCCACTACGACGAGCCGTCACGGACCGAGGTCCTCGAGCCCGGGATGACGTTGACCGTCGAGCCGATGATCTCGCTGGGCGGTCCCGGGTTCGACATCTGGGATGACGACTGGACCGTCACCACCGCGGACAAGGCGTGGACCGCACAGTTCGAACACACCGTGCTCGTCACCGACGAGGGGTACGAGGTGTTGACGCTGCCGAGCGGGGGCTGAGGCCTCGCCGCCGGGTCGGATCGGGCTCCCCGACGACCCGAGTCGAACGATTGTCCCGATGCGGCCGTGAGTCATGGACATCTCGCGCCATAATGTCAATCATGATCGATACTCCCCGCGGACCTGTGGACCACGTCGACATCCTCGTCGTCGGAGCCGGGTTCGGGGGGATCGCGATGGCCGATCGTCTCCTGCGGGAGGGACGGGGCGGGGACATCCTCGTGGTCGAGGCCGGCGACGAGGTCGGCGGGACCTGGCGCGACAGCACCTACCCGGGGTGCGCCTGCGACGTGCCCACCTCCCTGTACTCGTTGTCGGGTCACGCTCACCCCGACTGGTCGCACTCGTTCGGCAGACAGGGCGAGATCCAGGCCTACCTCGTCGGGGTGGCGGACAGGATCGGCCTCCGCGATCGACTCGTCACCTCCTGCGAGGTCACCCGCGCGCGGTGGGGCGACGACACCGCCCGGTGGAACGTCGACACCAGCCGTGGGCAGGTCCTGGCCCGCCATCTCATCGTCGCGACGGGGGCGCTCTCCGCACCCTCCGTGCCCCCGCTCCCGGGCCTCGAGGGTTTCGACGGCGAGGTGTTCCACTCCGCGCGCTGGCGCCACGACATCCCCCTCGCCGGCAAGAAGGTCGCGGTGGTCGGCACAGGCGCCTCCGCCGTGCAGTTCGTGCCCGAGATCGCCGGGACCGCCGACCACGTCACGGTCTTCCAACGGACACCCGGATGGATCCTGCCCCGGTTCGACCGTTCCATCTCCCGGCGTCGCCGCGCGCTGTACCGGCGTGTCCCGTTCGTGCAGAAGATCGTCCGGGGTCGGGTCTACGCGGGCCGTGAGCTCTACGTCCTGGCATTCACCCGGGCCCGGTTCCTCCTCCGGTTGTTCGAGTGGTTCGCCCGGTTCTACCTGTTGGTCAAGGTGCGGGACCGGCGGATGCGGACGGTGCTCACCCCGGATTTCTCGATCGGGTGTAAGCGTGTGCTGCTCACCGGCCAATGGCTTCCGGCGCTGTGTCGGCGGGACGTCACCCTGGTCTCCGGACCCGCGACCTCGGTGACCCCGGGCGGTCTCGTCGACTCCGGGGGTGCCGAGCACCCCGCCGACGTGATCATCTTCGGGACCGGGTTCCAGCCCACCGAGCCGCCCATCGCGCGGGTCGTCACCGGTTCCGACGGCCGGACCCTCGCAGCACACTGGGACGGCAGCCCCCGCGCGCACAACGGCGTGACGGTCGCCGCGTTCCCCAACCTCTTCCTGATGTTCGGGCCCAACACCAGCCTCGGGCACTCGTCGATCGTCTACATGCTCGAATCACAGGCCGAGCACGTGCTGAGGCTGCTCGAGTTGTCGAGGCGTGCGGATCGGGGGACCGTGGAGGTGCGGGAGGAGGCCCTCGACCGGTATTCCGACCGGATGGACCGCGAACTCGCCGGCACCGTGTGGAACGACGGTGGATGTTCGAGCTGGTACATCGACTCACGGGGCCGGAACTCGACGCTGTGGCCCACCTTCACGTTCCGATACCGACGCCAGGTGAGGTCGGTCGACCCGGCGGACTTCGTGGTCGGCTGAGGCCCGCCGGGGCGGCGGGTCAGAAGCCCCGGTCCGGGAAATCCAGTCCGAGCAGGGCGTTCTCGACAACCTCGGCCATCGCAGGGTGGATCCAGTACTGGCGACGCGCGAGTTCGGGGACGGTGATCTCGAACTCCATGGCCTGGATGAGGATCTGGATGAGGGAGGGCGAGTGGGCACCCATGATGTGGGCGCCGACGAGCAACCCCGTCGTGCGGTCCGCGATGAGCTTGCAGCACCCGACCGAATCCTCCATGGCCCAGCCGTAGGCCACGTCCCCGTAGTCCTGGACCTTGACCGTGACGTCGTATCCGGCCTCCCGGGCCTCGGCCTCGGTCAGTCCGACCGAGGCGATCTGCGGCCAGGTGAACACGGCGTAGGGCACCAACCGGTGATTGACGGGGTGGAGGTCGTCAGGGTGCCGCAGGTTGTGCCCGACCACCCGCTGCTCGTGGTTGGCGACGTGCTTGAGCTGGTAGGGGGAGCTCACGTCGCCGAGGGCCCACACGCCGTCGGCCGTGGTGCGGCCGTACTCGTCGACCCGGACCAGCTCCCCGTCCATCGCCACGCCGGCGGTGTCGAGGCCGAGCAGGTCGCCGTTGGGGGTGCGGCCCGTCGCCACCAGGAGCGCGTCGCCGGAGCAGGTCGAACCGTCCTCGAAGGTGATCTCGACCCCGCGCCGGTCCTCGCCGGTCGCGGTCATCGTGGTGATCTGCTGGCCGAGGCGGACGTCCCACCTCCGCCTGGCCTGGTCGGTGAACCGTTCGGCCAGTTCCCGGTCCACGTGCTTGAGCAGGACGTCCGAGCGGCCGATCACGGTCACCTCCACGCCGAGAGCCGAGAACACGTGGGCGAACTCACAGGCGATGAAGCCGGAGCCCTGGATCACCATCGACCCGGGTAGCTCGGGGATCCGCATGACGTCGTCGCTGGTGTAGAAGTCGACGCCGGCGTCGACGACGATCCCGGGGATCGAGGGGCGGGCGCCTGCGGCGATCACCACGGAGTCGGCCGTGATGATCTCCCCGGTCCCCGTGTCGATGGTGCGCGGACCCACGAAGGTCGCGTGACCGTCGTACACGGTCACGTTGTCGCACCGTGTGCGCCGGTAGTCCTCGCCGCTGGAGGCGATGGGGTCGATCCGGCGGTCGAACACCCGGGAGACGATGTCGGGCCAGCGGACGCCGTCGAGCGTCGAGTCGATCCCGTAGGTGCTGGAGTGCGCGACGGACACGGCGGTGTCCGCGGCGTAGACGAACATCTTGGTGGGGATGCAGCCCACGTTGAGGCACGTCCCACCGAAGGAGCCCTTCTCGCAGATCGCCACGGACTTGTCGGCGAACGACTCGTCGATCAGCGAGTTTCCGCTTCCGGTGCCGATCACGATGAGGTCGAAGTGCCGGGAGGGGGTCTGGGTCATGGTCGTCAGGACTCCTTGGTGTGGGGTGCGAGGATCTGGTCCAGCCAGTCGCCGAGGTGCCGGAAGACCACCTCGAGCACATCCGCGCGGGAGAGGAACACGTCGTGTCGGGCGCCGTCGACGGGGATGTCCGTGACCCGGTCCGAGACCCGGTCGGCGAATCGCTCCATCGATCGGACATCCAGGATCAGGTCGGTGTCGACGTCGAGCACACCGCCCGCGCCGCGAGCGCCGACGGACGACGCCGTCGACCTCAGCAGGAGCACGGGGAGCGGAAGGTGGACCCCGGACTGGAGAGCCTTCTGCGCCCGGCGGACGGCCGCGAGCCATCCGGCCCGGACCCCGACCCCGCCCGGGGGCTTGAGTGCGGTGTCGAAGTGGAAATCCCCGTCGTGGTCGATGTGGGTGCTCACCACGTACCGGTCCGAGGTCTTCAGGGGCAGCCGGTAATAGGGCCTCGCGGAACCCAGGGTTCGGATGACCGGGTCCAACAGGGGTCGGGCGCGGTCGGGGACGTCGAGTTGGAACCAGGGGGAGTTCAGGACCAGCCCCACGACGGGGTCCAGCGAGCCCCGGTCGCGGCGCCGCCCGAGCCAGAGCGGTACCACCAGTCCGCCGGTGGAGTGCGCGGCCACGATGACGGGGAGTCCGGGGTGTTCGGCGGCGATCACGGCCAGTGACCGGTCCAGCTCGTCGTCGTATCTCTTCAGGTCGGTGGTGAAGTGCGGCGTCAGGCCGTCCCGCCTGGAGCGTCCACACTTGCGCAGGTCCACGCCGTAGGTCGCGATGCCGCGACCGGCGAGGAACTCGGCGAGATGGGTGTGGAAGAAGTAGTCGGACAGACCGTGGACCACGAGCAGGGCGGCGACGGGCCGCTCGGGTGCGTCCTCGTGCCGCACGAGAGTGGCCGATATCGGTCCCTCGCCGTCCGGATCGGTACCGAGTGGGAGCTCGAGACGCCGGTAGGACGGGCCCAGCAGGTCCGGGGTCCACTGCGCACCGGATCCGGTGGGGGCGACGGCATCGGGGGAGGGCGGAGGCACGACGACCACCCTAGTCCGGTGTGCCGCGGGGGCAGACCGGTGAGTAGTCTTGGGATCCGGTGGACGCGGGGTCGCCGGACGGTCCCGTGTCGATTCCAATTCGGGTCCACGACCAAACAGCGAGGGTAACCGGTGACTGCAGACCAGGTGGCAAAGCACGGAACGACTGATGTGGCGCTCATCGGCGCGGGCACCATGAGCGCGACGCTCGGGGCTCTGTTGCGTCGCCTCCAGCCCGACTGGCAGATCGAGATCTTCGAGCGCCTCGAGGGCCCCGCGCTGGAGTCCTCCGACGCGTGGAACAACGCCGGCACCGGCCACTCCGCACTCTGCGAGCTCAACTACTCGCCCAAGACCGCCGACGGTGACGTGGACATCACCAAGGCCGTGAGCGTCAACGCGAAGTTCCAGGTCTCGCGGCAGTTCTGGTCCTATGCCGTGGAGAACACGATCCTCGGCGACCCGACGGAGTGGATCCGCCCGGTCCCGCACATGAGTTTCGTGGCCGGTGAGGCCGGGCAGGAGTACCTGCGGAAGCGGTACGACAGGCTCGCCGGCCACCCCCTGTTCCCCGGGATGGGTCACACCACCGACTTCGGAGAACTCGAGCGGCTGGTCCCGCTCATGGCCCGTGGCCGGTCCGCCGACCAGCCCTTCGCCCTCAGTCACTTCGAGAACGGCACCGACGTCAACTTCGGGGCACTCACCCGGCAGTTCGTCAAGTACCTCACCAGGACGGGCACCGAGGTCCACTACCAGAACCAGGTCAAGGATCTCGAGCGCAACACCGACGGCACCTGGCGGCTGACCGTGGCCAACCGCCACACCGGCGACGAGCGCACGGTCGATGCGAAGTTCGTCTTCGTCGGAGCCGGCGGAGGTGCCCTGCACCTGCTGCAGAAGTCGGGCATCCCGGAGATCAAGGGCATCGGCGGGTTCCCCGTGGGGGGCCAGTGGCTGCGCTGCACCAACCCCGACCTCGTCGACCAGCACCAGGCCAAGGTGTACAGCCAGGCGTCGGTCGGCGCGCCGCCGATGTCGGTTCCGCACCTCGACACGCGCGTCATCGACGGCAAGAAGGGGCTGCTCTTCGGCCCGTTCGCCGGCTGGACCCCGAAGTTCCTCAAGATGGGCAGCTTCATGGACCTGCCCTCGAGCATCCGTCCGGGCAATCTGCTGCCCATGGCCAACATCGGGCTCACCGAGATGGGCCTGGTCAAGTACCTCATCACCGAGCTCGCCAAGAATCACGGCGCGCGTGTCGAGACCCTCAGGGACTTCGTGCCGTCCGCGCAGGACGGCGAGTGGGAGAAGGTCGTTGCCGGCCAACGTGTCCAGGTGATCAAGCCCAACGGGCGCGGGGGGACCCTCGAGTTCGGTACCGCCGTGGTCAACGCCGCAGACGGCTCGATCGCGGGTCTGCTGGGGGCGTCCCCCGGTGCGTCCACGGCCGTCGACGCGATGGTCGATGTGCTGCAGCGCTGTTTCCCGAGCCGGTTCGCGGACTGGAAGCCCGCGCTCGAGGAGATGATCCCGTCCCTCGGTCGCGACCTGGCCGCGGAAGAGGGCCTGTTCGCCGAGCAGTTCGAGCGCTCGACCCGCACCCTCAAGCTCGATCAGAGGGCCTGACGGCGGGCCGGACCCCGCCCCGTACGAACCCTCATCCCCCGGTCGCCGCGTCGCTGTGGCCGGGGGATGACGCGTATCACAGTGCCTCGGGGCCGAGGCGGTCGCGGCCACCGACGGCGGATAGGATCGGCGGCATGATCCGGCCCGTGAACCCGTACCCCGTCGGCTTGGACCTCGAAGGCCGTCGGGTCGTGGTGATCGGCGGCGGATCGGTGGCCCAGCGGCGTATCCCGGTGCTCCTCGAGTCGGGTGCCGTCGTCCACCTGGTGAGTCCTGAGATCACGCCCACGTTGCAGGGACTGGTCGACTCCGGACGCATCCGGTGGGAGGCCCGTGAGTACCGGTCCGGCGACCTGGAGGGCGCCTGGTACGTGGTGGCGGCAACCAAGGACTCCCTGGTCAATGCCAGGGTCGCCGCCGAAGCCGAGCAGGATCGCACCTTCTGCGTGCGGTCGGACGCCGTCAACTCGGGCACCGCGGTGACGCCCGCCGTCGTCCGCCGCGACGAGATGGTGGTGGCGGTGCTCACCGGGGACCGCGCACGGACCGCCGAGGCCCGTGATGTGGTCGCCCGCGCTCTGAGCGACGCCGGCGCCGAGGCGCCGGAGGTCGAGGAGAGGCTGCGGGGGACGGTCGCG